>JAZNAI010000260.1:0-9019 GCA_045586465.1 Acutalibacteraceae bacterium
AATTTCGATATCAACGCCGGCGGGAAGCTCGAGATTTGTCAGAGCTTCAGCAGTCTTTGCTGAGGGTCTGATTACATCAATGAGTCTCTTGTGGGTTCTCTGCTCAAACTGTTCACGGGAATCCTTGTACTTGTGAACAGCACGAAGGATAGTAACAACTTCCTTCTCTGTGGGAAGCGGAACGGGACCGGAAACCTGAGCGCCTGTGCGCTTTGCAGTTTCAACTATTCTCTCCGCTGCTTTGTCTACGAGTGAATGATCGTAGCCTTTGAGTCTGATTCTGATCTTTTCCTTAACTGCCATTTTAATGCCTCCTTAGAATTTGGCGGGCTGTGCTGTCTGAAAATTTCTACACGGCGCCGGGTTATTCGCGCCTTCCGATTTTTAAATCCGGAATATCGCAAGTTACTCCGGACCGAATTACAGAAATTTTCACCGCATAAGTACCATAGGAGCCCGGTTAAGGCGCAGACTCCCCCCTTGTGCGGTATTACATAATCGCCCGGTTTGAAAATCGGACATACTCCACGGAAATTTCCTGCGTCGAGCGCAGCCACCTCCCGTATCATCGCATATCAGCCTGTTACTTTTGGGCATAATACTCCCTTTTTTAACAGGCAAGATGCATTGTACCATATATTTCTGTAAATTGCAACAATTTTTTGAAAAAATTTTCGTAAAAGTTGCTGTTTTTTTTGACACCCTTTACGGGTGATTATTTATGCATTTTCAAGCGAATATACACTGAATATGTGTATATTTATGTATTCTTCAAAGAATTTTTCATCCAGCGACTGTCACTTCTGCCGCATAAAAGGATTTTTTCGGTTTTTTTGCATTTTTTGCACAAAACACTTAAATATTTAACCCACGCAACCGGGACATTCCTTCATTATTCAATTTCCGGAAACTGCAGGATAGATAATTTCCTTGATAAGCACATTCATACAGAACCAGTTTTCGACGGGAGAAATATTAACTCTTTCCGAGCTTTCCGTTGCCGCAACACTCGTAATATCCCCATAAGAATCTATAAGATATACACGTCTTATATTATCCGCATCAAAATTTTCTGCATCGTAAAATTCAAAAACATAATTCTGTCCCGATTCAGGTACCGAGTAAACTGCGAGCAGTAAAGCCTTATCAATCTTCTTCTCTCTATATACAATCTTAATATACTTATTGTCGGGAGAATCATCTGTTTCCATAGTGCCGTTCTTTTCGGGCATTGAAATACTGAGATCAACTTCCTCGTTCACTCTTGCGGTCGTCTTCTGCTCACGAGTGGTTTTCTCTTCCCTTGTAGTCTTCTCTTCACGGACGGTTGTCTGCTCAGAGCTTATCTCCTCAGGAAAAGCTTCGGAGTTTTCTTCCGCAGAGGTGTTCTCCGTAACCGCCGTCGTGCATTCTTGCGCAGAAGTGTATTCGGTTATTCCGGGAACCGCAACAACAATTGCAGTAGTACCTTCATCACCTGCAGGCTCAGCTGTGGTTTCCTGTGTCACCTGAAAAACAGTACAGCCGCCGAATATCACCGTAATTATCGCAATCAACAATACTGCTGTCTTCTTCATCAACGGAAATCTCCTTTAATAATTAATTACATAATATATATAGTGACGCCTCACAGCGTATACCGCCCGGAAAAACATCAGCCCGACAGAAAAATCCATCGGGCAGAATTTCAAAACAAAGAAAACGAATTATGCGCCTGTTATTGTTGAAAGAACAGAGCTTGTGGTGTCATCGGAAAGAATTGCAATTACGCTTGTAATAAGAGAAGAGAGAATTGCATTGATGTCTGCTGCGCTGGCACCGGTAAGAGCCGCAATAATTCCGGTGAAAATATCGGAAATGCCCTGCATAGAAGACACATCACCGTTACGGATGGTTTCAATAACATTATTGAAAGCCGTTGTAATTGATTCTGCATCAAAACCAAGGTTGGCTATTGTCTGAATTAAGGTATTAAGCATAATAATGCGCCTCCACCATAACTTTATATATATTGATGATAACACAACATAAATTATTTATTATTCTATTTTAGAATTATAAATAATTTTTATATTATTTTTTACCAAACTGTTAACATTTTCCGTTTTGTAATATTAATCAGCCTTTATTTTCTCGTTTTCGCCCTCGTGCACATCCTTAAAAACGTGGATGAGCCCTGCATCATTGTAAACCTTAATAAGGATTACTATAAACGGAAGAATAAAGAAGCCCAGCACACCAAGGGTTTTAGAACCGACATACATAGCAATAATTGTAGCTATAGGAGGCAGCCCCACCTGCCCTGCAACCAGCTTCGGTTCAATAATCTGTCTGATAACAAGAATTATGACATACATTGCAAGAAGTCCTATACCCATACCGATATTGCCCGTAATAAAAGAAATAACCGCCCAGGGGATAAGCACGGTACCTGTACCGAGCACGGGAATGATATCAATAAACGCAATTGCAACAGAAATAAATATAATGTACGGACTGTCAAAGACACCTATGAATTTAAGGATATAAAAGCCGACGGTAAGCTCAAATGAGGTAATCAGAATAATAAGGCAGTAAGCCTTTATCATCTTCTTAAGAGAGTTCACACCGAGATGCCAGGCATCAGAAATTTTGCGTGCACGCTCGGGCTTTACCTGCTTTACAAAAAATATTTTGATTTTATCATAATCAGAGGAAATGAACACGGTGGAAATCACAAACACGATAGCCGCAATAATGAGAGAGGGAATTTTCCCTACCGTGCCCGTAATCATTTCTGAGCCCTTCGAAAGGAGCTCGGACCAGTTTATCATTGATGTATCAATTGAAATATTCTTAAACCCGTTCTGTATTATGTTGTCAAAGAAAAGTGTAACATTTTCGTGAAGTGTACCCCTTACAATCTCAGGAAGAAAGGACGTAATATCCAGAATCCAGAGTTTGAGATCATTTACAAGGTCCGTAATATTGTTAAGCTGTGCTACAGAATAATCATAGAAGTCCGAAACAGCCTCAACAAGCTCAATTCCTATAAGAAAGAACACAACAGCAATTATAAGGACAAGCATAATCACAAAAGCCGCACTGAGCCACGGGCGCTTCAGCGGTGTTTTCTTTGTAATTGCAGTTATGGGACGGTTAAGCATACCTGCAGCCGCAAAGGCGAACACAAAGGGAAGCAGCAGCGGAAGCAGCCATCGGTATGCAGCAAACGCCACAGCAAATATCAAAGCAAAATATGCCGTATTTATGAGCACCTTACGTCTTTTTTCAACAACCGCACTCATCATATCACCTCATTGCAACGAAAAAAATATATAACTAACTTTAAAAGCAGATTACATTCATTATTATGATACAACAAAACTCTTAAATTAACAATAAATTTTTCGCAAATTTCAGCATATTATTTAAATAAAAAAACTGTTGACATAAGCTCCCTCCTATTATATAATAGCAAATTGTAGAAACAAGGGTGCATTGCGCCTTTTTTCCGGTCGAACAGCATTTTTTCCGTTACTTTGGCTGTTTAATGAAGAATAAGAATGGAGGGGTATTACCAATGAAAAGAACATATCAGCCCAAAAAGCGTCAGCGCAAGATGGAGCACGGCTTCCGTAAGAGAATGGCAGACAGAAACGGCCGCAAGGTTCTTGCCCGCCGCAGAGCAAAGGGCAGAAAGCAGCTTACATACTAATTAAAGCTGAAAGGATTCGTGTAAATTGTCACGATTCGCAACACTAAATTCCAACACTGATTTCCGACGGGCATACGGCCGCGGAAAAGCATACACAAATCCTGCGTTGGTTACCTATGTTGTAAAGAACCGCGCGGGAATTTGTCGTATAGGGATAACAACAAGCAAAAAAATAGGCAATGCAGTTCAGCGTAACCGTGCAAGAAGGGTCATCCGTGCGGCATATCTGTCCCTCGGAGAGCTTCAGGGCGGTTACGACATTGTATTTGTCGCAAGAACAAAAACGGTCTTTAAGAAAAGTACGGAAATCGGCGCAGTTATGCGCAATCAGTTAACATCGGCAGGTATTATCAGAGATGCTTAAAAAAGCGGCTATGGGGATTATACGATTCTACCAAAAATACATCTCCCCTCTTTCAGGGCCGAAATGCAGATATTATCCGACCTGTTCCCACTATACTTTTGAGGCTATTGACCGTTACGGCTTCTTTCTCGGCGGCGCTATGGGAACGCTGCGAATTTTACGATGCAACCCGCTTTTTCCGGGTGGGGTTGACCCTGTTCCGGAGCTAAAATTCAAACGAAGAAACAGGAAATAAAACTCGGAGGATTTCAATGGGATTTTATGATATTTTAGCGGTTCCTTTCGGATATGCGCTTTCATTTCTTTTCGAAATTACAAATAACTATCTTTTCTCGCTTTTGCTTATAACTCTTATTATCAGAGTTCTTCTTCTGCCCCAGGCAGTAACTCAGCAGAAGAACTCTGCCAAGCAGATGCGTCTTCAGGCTAAGGTCAACAAAATAAGAGCTAAGTACTCAACTCTCAACCCGAGAGAAGCACAGATGAAGATATCCGAAGAAACGCAGGAGCTTTATAAACGTGAGGGCTTCAGCATGAGCAATATGGGATGCCTTCCCATGATTCTTCAGCTTGTGGTTATGATGGGTCTTTACGGCGCCATCTACTCCCCTATCAAGTATGTGCTCAAATTCAGCGAGGCACAGCTTGCAGAGCTTACAGCCGCTTACACAAAGGTACTGGGCGATGCATCCGCTACACGTCAGATAGAGCTTCTTGTTCTTAACAAGTTTTCCGAAATCAAAGACTATCTTAATCCCGAAATCATTAAAGAGGCTGACGTAACAAGAATCGAGAGCTTCATTGAAAACTTCAAAATCTTCGGAATTGACCTTACTGCAAATCCGAAGGAGGTCGGCGGTATTCTTATAATTATCCCTGTTCTCGCAGGTGTTACCGCCCTTATGTCCAGTTTGTTTATGTATCTCAAGCAGAGAAAAACAAACCCCGAAATGTCAAAGAACCCTGCTATGGGCTGTATGACATTTATGTCCCCCGTTATGTCTTTCATGTTCTCATTCGGCTTCCCCGCAGGTATCGGCTTCTACTGGATTATCTCCAACATCCTCTCATTTATCCAGACAGTCGGTCTCCACTTTACATTAAAGCCCGATGCTATTATAGCTGAACAGATGATTGATGAAACCGTTCAGAGACGTGCAAAGGAAAACAATGTAAAAATCAAGGCAGCAATGATGCAGAAAAAAGAAGACAATAACGAATAATCTGAAAACAGACCGTTCCGGTTTATATAACAAGAAAGGATTTCGTTGTTAATGATTATAGAAAAAATCGGCACCGGCAGTTCTATTGCCGAAGCCTACGAAAATGCCAAGGTACTCCTGGCTGCTCCCGATGATGCAGAGCTTCATCAGGAAATTATCCAGGATGCAAAGAAAAAGCTTTTCGGTCTTATTTCCGAACCCGCTAAGGTAAAAGTCTGGTACGAAATCGCAGACAAGCCCGTAAAGGAAATCAAAACAGAAAAACCCTTTAAAAATGAAAAGAAACAGCCTGAAGTAAAGGCTCCCGCAAAGTCCCGTGAAGAAAAGCCCGCACACAAGGATGCCCCCAAGGCAAAGCCTGCTCCCGTAAAGGAAGATGTTCCCGTTACACCTGCTCCCGCAAAGGAAGAGCCTAAAAAGGCTGTCCGTGAAGCAATTGAAATCACAGAGAATGACGGTGCTGCAAAATACCTCAGAATGATTATCGAGGGTATGGGCATCACAGAATACAATCTCACACTTTCAAAGGCTGCAGATTCAAATGAGTACGTTTACACTATTGAATGCGAAGAAGACGGCTCTCTTATCGGCAGACGCGGTGAAACACTTGATTCAATTCAGTATCTTCTCCGTCTTTCCGTAAACAAGGGAATTGACGATGACAAGCACCGTAAGGTTTCCGTAAACATTGGAAATTACAGAGAAAAGAGAAACGACAATCTTCGTGCTCTTGCTCACAGAAGTGCAAAGCAGGTACTTAAATACGGCAAAAACGTGGTTCTTGATCCTATGAACCCCTATGAAAGAAGAATAGTTCATACAGCTATTCAGGAAATCGAGGGCGTTACATCTCATTCTATCGGTCAGGATGCCGGCAGAAAGGTTATAATCTCCCTTGAGGAAGGCGTTCAGCCTACACATCCCTCAAAAGGCGGCTATAACAACAGAGGCAGAAACGACCGCAGAGGCGGCAGAAAGGGCGGCTTCCAGAAGAAGGAAGCTTACCAGCCTGAGGTAACCAGAGCTCCCCGTAAGGACACAGCCGGTTCTCTCTACGGAAAAATAGAGATTCCCTCTAAGAACACAGAAGAATAAAGAATAAAGCCTTTTCCCACGGGAGAAGGCTTTTTTTGTTGCAATTTAACACTCACATAAATACCCCTTGCACCTTTAGGTGCAAGGGGTATTTCATTTAGTCACAGATTTTTTCAATAAATCTTATTTGAAAAGATTCTTGAAGAAATCACCGATCTTCTGGAAGAATTCAATAATCTTCTGGAAGAATGCGATTAATCCGTTGGGAGCAAGCTCGTCATCGTCGATAATGTCACCGGTGTACTTGTTGAGAAGGTCACCGAGAGAAGCTTCAATCTGACGAAGGAAGTCAAGTTCACTTGTCTTGAAGAGCTGGTTAAGGAATGAGTAGTCACCGTTGAACTCTGCAAGCCAGTCTTCTGTGCTGTGTGCTGCAACATTTGCTGCATAGAAGATCTGATATACGGTATACATAATCTCATCCATACCGGTCTTGTTGCCGTTCTTGTCTGTCTTTGCAGCCATCTGTGAGAAGTTCTCAAGAAGTGAGCAAAGGAACTTGTAGCCTTCACCGTCAAGGCTGCCTTCAAGCATAGCTTCAAGTGCTGCTACGTTTTCGGGAATTGATACGAAGGTAAGAACTGTTCTGAGAACAACTGTTACCATATCAACTCTGTCTGCGCCTGTTGCATACTCTACAGTGTATGCTGTCTTGCCGTTTGCGGAAGTGAAGGAAATAAGTTTACCGACAGTAAGCTCGGTAAGAGCATCCATAGCTACATTTGTAAGCTGGAAGCCAGTATCCTCTTCGAGACCCTTGATAAGCTCAGCTATAAGAGTTTCAATATTGATGTCTGCACCGTTGAAGCCGATAAGCTCATAGATATCAAACTCACCGATAAGAGGCTTGATGTTTTCAAGAACTGTGAATACAGCGTTTGCTGTGTTCTTGATAACTGTATCAAGACCGTTGGAGTTAAGGAAGTAGATAACACCGGGAAGAACGTTGAAGATTTCGTTTACGGGATCTGCAAGGATTGTATCAACAACGTCAAGAACGGGATTAAGGATAGCCTTGAGCATTGAGGGAGCATCTTCGAGAGCTTCAAACTCAGCAGGAGTAAGGATGTCGCCTTCATGATCGAATGCTTCAAGGAGGGGAATAATACCTTCTGCATAACCCTGAGCACCTTCAATTACGATAGCATCTCTGCCGTCTGCAACATTGAAGAGAGCAATAAGATCGTCGCCTGTAAGGAGCCATCTGAGTACGGGATAGAGAGGAGCGAGCATTCTTGTAAGCTCGTCAACGAATGCAACTCTGTCGCCTGTTGCAACATCAGCTACAGCATATTCGTTCCAGTAAGTAAGGTCTACACCGAGAACCTGATTGAGTACATCTGTGAGTACTTCAAAGAGACCTGCGGGAAGAGCTTCTTCGAGAGTGGGGATAAGTCCCTTGATGAGATCAAGAATCTTATCGAGATTTGCCTTAGTGTAAAGTGTTGTACCGATAAGCTCATTAAGAATATCGCTGAGACCTTCATAGTTCTTACCTGTTTCACTGCTCTGTACACCGAGAAGAACGATCATAGAGTCTACGAATGAGGGAAGCCACTTTTCAATATATTCGCCCATTTCTCTTGTGTAGAGCTCACCGTAGAATTCGCTGTTGATCTTTGCACCGAGAGTGATGGGAGAAATCACAATGCCTGTATCTGCATAGTTTACAGGATCAAGGAGTGCCCAATCGATATCCTGCATATCAACCTTAACGATTGCGTTTGCAAGGTATTTGTAGATTACGTTGTAAGCATCTTCACCGAGCCAGCCGGAAAGTCTGGGAGCGTTTCTGGAGTCAAGAACACCGTCGATTACGAAGGAGATAAGAGTTGTGATCATATCCTCACGGCCGTATACGAGGAAGTCACCTTCATCATCAGCATTATATGTCATATAGTATGCTGTCTTGCCGTTTGCGGATGTAAATTCAACTGCTTCACCAACATAATATGTTGCAAGGAAGTCCTGAATATTCTTGGGCCAGTAAAGACCAAGTGCAGAGCCGAGAATATTAAATACTGCATACCAATCGAGGTTCTTGATATCAAGAGGCGCACCGCCGATTTCAATAAGGCTTGAGAAGTCAACTGTAAGGCCGAATGCCTCAAGGTGACCGAGAATTTCTTCTACGGGAAGAAGGAGATTCTGAACAACCGCCTTAAGAGTGCCTGCGTTAATATTATAAACAACATTGGGAAGAAGGTCGAGCATTGCGCCGATAACACCGTATTCGCCCTGATTTGCCATGTTGCCGCAAAGCATATAGAGCCAATCTGTAACTGCTGAGAAGATGTCTCTTACAACAGCTTCCATATCGAAGCCTGTGAATTCGCCGGTTGCTTCGTCACGAAGCTCGTAGTGAGAAGCAGCCCAGATAGCTGTTTCGCCGTTTTCGTACTTCTTTTCTTCAAGACCGGGCATCTTAGCACCTACTGCTTCAAGAAGAGGTACAAATCCTTCTTCATATCCTCTGCCGCCTGTAAGGGTAATAAGAGGATCATTTGTTGTGCCGTTGAAGAATGTGAAGTCCTGATCGAAGAGGAGCCATGCGAGAAGTCTGTATGCAGGTTCAAGAACGTCTACAAATGCTTCTACGAAGAGTTCTCTCTTTTCGTCGATTGTTGCTGCTTCGTCAAT
>JAZNAI010000261.1:0-9865 GCA_045586465.1 Acutalibacteraceae bacterium
AACCGTCGGGTAAATATTTCTGAGCAAGGGAATAATATCTGTCATTTTCAAGCCCCGAGAAATTAACCCAGGATATTTTGTCGTTTGCTTCAAGATACCTTGCAACTGCAAGTGCATTTTCAAAATGACGCTTCATTCTTACGTGAAGACTTTCAAGACCGAGATTAAGAATATATGCACTCTGAGGAGCGGGAGTTGAGCCGAAATCACGCATAAGCTGTGCTGTAGCCTTTGTGATATATGCGCCTGCAAGACCGAACTTTTCGGTGTAAGTGATGCCGTGATAGCTGGCGTCGGGAGTACAAAGACCGGGATATTTTTCGGCATACTGTGTCCAGTCGAACTTACCGGAATCAACAATACAGCCGCCAACGGCAGAGCCGTGACCGTCCATATACTTTGTTGTGGAATGTATAACGATATCTGCACCCCATTCAATAGGTCTGCAATGAACGGGAGTAGCAAAGGTGTTGTCAATAATAAGCGGAACACCGTGTCTGTGTGCGGCTTCGGCAAATCTTTCGATATCGAGCACCTTAAGTGCAGGATTTGCAATTGTTTCACCGAAAACAAGCTTTGTTTCGGGACGGAAGGCCGCTTCAAGCTCTTCATCGGAGCAATCGGGGTCAACAAAGGTGCAGAAAATACCCATTTTCTTCATTGTAACGGAGAAAAGGTTGAAGGTACCTCCGTAAATTGCCGAAGAAACAACCATATGACCGCCGTTTTCGCAGATGTTGAAGGTTGAATAGAAGCTTGCTGCCTGACCTGAGGAAAGAAGCATAGCTGCCGTGCCGCCTTCCATTTCACAGATTTTGGCGGCAACCATATCGCAGGTGGGATTCTGAAGACGGGAATAGAAATATCCGCTTGCTTCAAGGTCAAAAAGCTTACCCATATCCTCACTTGTGTTGTATTTGAAGGTGGTGCTCTGAATTATCGGAATCTGTCTGGGCTCTCCGTTTCCGGGAGTGTAACCGCCCTGCACGCATTTTGTTTCAATTCTGTAGTCTTTCATAATGTATTCCTTTCGGGGATAAGTTCGTATTTTTCGCCTTTCACGGCATTGATATATGTAACACCGTCAGCAATCTGTACCTTTGCACCGCTGTTCTTTACGGTGTAGCTTCCCTTTACGGCAATTCTTGCTCCGATGTTATTTGTAAGGGCAATTTCCTTTACGGTATTATCACTCCAGCTTATATCAACCTCTGTGTTTCCTCTTGCAAGCAAGCCCTTTACTTTACCGTAAGTCCAGCTCTCAGGCAGAGCAGGAAGAATATCAATAAGGAATTCTCCGCCTTCAAGTCTTACGTGGCTCTGGAGCAGCATTTCACAGATACCCGCTGCCGCACCGAAGTTACCGTCTATCTGGAAGGGGGGATGAGCATCAAAAAGATTGGGATAAACACCGCCGCCTCCGCTGTAACGGGTAACTAAGCCGTCCCTTACGGGTCTTAAGAGTCTGTAAATCAGTTTTTCAGCGTGATTACCGTCAAGAAGACGTGCAAAGAAATTTATCTTCCAGGCAAGGCTCCAGCCTGTACCGTCGTCTCCGCGAAGCTCCAATGTCTTTCTGCAGGCATCGGCAAGCTCGGGAGTCTTTTCGGGTGAAATCATAGTGCCGGGATGAAGTCCGTAAAGATGAGACACGTGTCTGTGGTGAGGCTCGGGAGCATTAAGGTCCCAGTCCCCTTCCCATTCACAAAGCTGACCTGCTTTTCCGATTTTAAGGGGCAGAAGTCTTTCTTTAAGTTCTTTTAACTTATCACGGAGCTCTGCATCCTTTCCGAGAATATCGCAGATGTCAATCATATCCGTAAAATTCTCGTAAAGCATTTCTATATCCATTGCCGTTCCTCTGCAGACCCAACCCTTATTTCCTTCGTCGTCGCAGAATTCATTTTCGGGTGATGTTGCGGGACTTGTCATAAGATAGCCGTTTTCATCCTCAAAAAGGATACTCATATTGAAAAGGCAGTTTTCTTTAATTACATCATAGAAGCTTTCGAGAAGCTTTCTGTCCCCCGTGAAATTATAATATTCAACAAGGTGCTTGCAAAGCCACGCACCGCCTAAGGGATACTGCGACCAGGCACCGCCCCAGCCGGGAGAAGTCCAGTACCAGGGATTTGAAATTGTATATAAAGTCCAACCGGGAGCATTATAGTATGCCTTGGCGGTTTTTGCACCGTTTTCAGGAAGAGAACAGATAAAATCTGCGAAAGGCTTTGTGCAGTGCACAATGTTTGCAGGACCTGCACACCAATAATTCATCTGAACGTTTATATTCGTGTGATAGTCGCTGTGCCAGGGAGCCTTGTAATCCTTACACCATATACCCTGAAGATTTGCAGGCAAAGCATTGTTTTCCCGGCTTGAGCAGATAAGAAGATATTTTCCGTAATTGAAAAGCAGCTCTACAAGACCGATATCATCGTGCTTTTTTCTGAAATCATGAAGTCTTTTCGGAAGAGTAACACCGCTTACCGCCTTGCTTGTCAGCTCAATTGAGGATTTGTTGTATAAAGCCTTATAATCCTCAATATGTGCCTTCTTTATAGCATCGTAATCGTCAAGGCTTATATCTGCAATTACCTTTTCACAGATTGCAACAGGATTCTCACCCTTGAAATTTTTAGTTTGATCGGGGATATAATCCGTAGCTGCCGTAAAGCAGATTATCACAGAATCGGCAGAACAGATATTAAGCGTGTTATTATTTGCTTCAACAGTACCGCCATCGGCTTTCACAATAATGTGACCTGCAAAAGCGATATGGTCAGGATTGCCGTCAGCGTGACTGCTGAAACGAAGCATGTCATTCTCTGCAATTATACTTTCAATATGATCAAGCTCGTAGCTTATATTGTAGTTAAGATACCCCTTTTTGCTGCTTGTAATTTTAATAAAGGTAGCCTGAGTCACAGCGGAAGTAAAGTACTCTCTGGTGATTTTTACGCCACCGACCTCATATTCATCGGAGCAGACAGCCTCCGATATATCAAGCTGCCTTCTGAAGCCAACGGGTTTCTGTTCCTTATTGAGATTTTTAACGTACATATCGCCGAAGGTCTGATAAGAGCCGGAATATGCCCCCTCAAAGCCTCCACCGTTATTTATAAACTCTTTATTCAGGAGCTCTGCCGCATCGGAGTATTTTTTATTATTAATAAGCTCTCTTAATTCGGGAAGATGCTTATAAGCATCCTTTTTATCGGCTTCCGGGTACTTGTCCCCGTTCCAGAGAGTTATTTCGTTCATCTGCAGACGAAGCTTCTTGGTGCCTGAAAAAACCATAGCTCCGAGACGTCCGTTACCTATGGGAAGAGCTTCCTCCCAGTCCTTTGCAGGCTTTTCAAAATAAAGTATGCTTTCCAAAAATAATCACATCCTCGGAAATGATATTGTTAAATATGTATGATACCATTAATCTCTTGTTATGTCAAATAAGAATTATTAATATTATATATATCTGCAATTAAGGGATATTTAACACACTTTTTGAATTTTTCAACCGTCACTTGAGTTTCATTCAAAGAATATTTTATTGTTTTTATCAGGTTTTCGGGGTATTATTATGACAGACCGGTCATTAAATTTTTGAGGTGATGCGATATGACAATTTATTTGGGCGAAAACATAAAAAAGTTAAGACGTGAAAAAGGACTTACTCAGGAAAATCTTGCGGAATTTTTAGGTGTTACCTTTCAGAGCGTCAGCAACTGGGAGCGAGGCGAAAGCTATCCCGATATTACAATGCTTCCCGAAATCGCAGGCTTTTTCAAGGTAAGTGTTGATGAACTTCTCGGACTTAACAAAGCCGATGCAGAGAGAAAAATCAACGAATACCTTGAGATTTATGAAGCACAGGTCTATACGGATACGCCTTTTGTTTTCAGAACATTTCAGAAGGCTGTAAAAGACTTCCCTTCCGACTTCCGTCTGCTTGTGCGTTATATGGTGCTTATTATGTGGGTAAAATCCCCTGAAGATACTGCAGAGTACGAAAAGGCATCAAAGGAAATTCACTCAATATATGAAAACATCCAGAATAACTGTACAGATGACAACATAAGAATGTGGGCCAAAAGACTCATCTGTCAGCACCTTCACACAAAAGCTCATTATACAGGAAATGAAGAGTATCAGCAGCAGGCTGAAAATATTCTTTCAGAAATGCCTGCCATTATAAACACCAGAGATTATCTTTCAACAATGCTTATAAACGACAAAAATAAGCAACAGCAGGCCTGTGCCGATTCTATTGAAAATTTACTTTTCCTTCTTGAGCATTCAGTTGACCATTTCTGCCTTTATGACGAAGACTTTTCACGTGACTATAAAATTGAAGCAATAAAAAAAATGCTTTCAGTTTACGACATTTTCTATACAGACGGAAACTTCGGCAAATCCTGGCTTGACGTCATATATAACCACGGACATCTGGGACATTTTTATGCTGAGGCAGGCGACACGGAAAATGCACTGAAGCACCTGAAAATCGCGGCAGAATATGCGGTAAAGCATGATAATTTACCCGAAATCAGCGAGAGATGGGCTCAGTTTTTCGAGGGAAGACAGCACAAAAAGACAGCACGCGTAAAAAGTACATGTCATCGTATGAAATATCTGATGACAGAAAAATATCCGCTTTCGGATGAGTTCAAAGCATCAGACGGCTTCAAGGAAATTTTAGCTATATTAAATAACAGCTGACAGACAAAAAGCAGCTCCGGAGAAACAGCTTCTCCGGAGTCTTCATTTTATCAGATATTTTCGTTTCTGAGTGTCTCAACGGTATTATGCTTATTCACCTTTCTTACGGAATAAACCATACTTACCGCAACTATTATAAATACGCTGAGAATTGCAATAAGGAATTTATCCCACGGCACGTAAAAGCTCATATAATAACCGCTGTCGGACGCCACAAGCCAGATAAGATATGTGACTCCGAGAGAAACGGGAAGAGAGAAAACAAGGCTTTTAAGTCCGTAAAGAAGGGATTCAAAGGTCATCATTTTTATCATTCCCTTTCTTGTAAGACCTACGGATTTAAGGGTTGCGATTTCTCTTCTTCTGAGTGATATATTTGTTGAAATTGTATTGAACACATTAGCTGCGGCTATTAAGGAAATAAGCACTATAAAGCCGTAAGCCAACACCTTTGCTATTGTAACAAGTGCACGTGTGCTTTCAATTTCAGCAGCATAATCGGTTACACTTATATTGTTGGCAGGACCTGCAATGTCCTTTTTCAGTTTTTCAATATCGTCTGTCACCTTTTTGTGTTCGGGAGTAATTATATAAATTTCAGATTCAGCGGGCACATCTGTAAGCACACTTTCTTTGACATACTCGGGATAAATAAGATTAGTTCCGTTGCCTACAAAATAGGGCTTATCCTTAAGTGATGCACCGATTGAAATTTTCGGATAGCTTACAGCCTCCTGTTCCGGAAGATACCGCTTTGTTGAATCGACAAACTCTTCACCCTCATCACGTCCTATATCATATACGTAATGAGTTACACCGTTTATAATCTCGGTCTGTCCGAAATGGTAATAGGTGATTCCGTTTTCGGTAAAATACGGGAGAATCTTTGTAATTTCAAGGGTTACAGGGATTTTCTTGCTGTCAAGGAACGGCACAATGTAAACTCTTTCTTCATCACCCGTCTGATAAATATGAGTGTTTTTATCATAAACAAGTGCCTTGGGGTTATTTTTATTGAAATAATCCTTTTCGTCAAGACCGTTTTCTTTCAGAAGACTTCTGAAAGAAGCATCGTCCACAATATTGTAAGTAAAATGCTTGTTGAGACAAGTTTTCTCTTCCGGGTCAAAATCCCTTTCACGGTCAACCATATCCTGATATTCCTTTGAAATGAATTGTCTGTCAATATCATAGTTTTCAGATTTTTCCTGTCTGAAAGCTGTCTCTTCAATTCCCTCAATGCCTTTGATTCCGTCAAAGAGCTTTTTAACCAATTCTTCGGTTACGGCAACATCCCCCGTAACATCGAGATGCCCTAAATCAAACATCTGAACCTTAACGTCGTAATTCATATCCTGACTTTCAGCTTCAACAATATCCGTAAAATACGTTGAAAGAGAAGAGGCAGAAATAAAAAGAACAACAGACACAAAAAGAGAAAACACGGTGGTGCGGTATTTTCTTTTGTTTCTCTTGAAATTCTTAGAGGAAAGTGTTGCCTCAAAGCCGAAGATTTTACCCGTAAGGGGTGACACCCTGACACTTTTTCTTCTGATTTTTATTTCATTACTCTGCCTTACGGAATCTATGGGGTTGATTTTAATTGCCTTTCTTGCAGGGATATATGCAGAAATTATAACCGTAACAAAGCCTATAAGACTTGCAATTATTACCCCGAGAGGGGAAAATACAAAACGCATTTTCAGGTCTGTAAGCTCAGCAAGGAAGGTTGAAATAGAATCACTCAGGAAATGAAAGGTTACTGCAATTCCGAGACAGCCTGCAATAATACCGGCAGGAATGCCGATAATACAAAGAACGGCAGCCTCATAAAGAACGGTTTTTCTTATCTGCTTTTTAGTGGCACCAATACTCTTAAGAATACCGAACTGTCTTGTTCTTTCGCTGACAGATATTGAAAATGAGTTATAAATAAGAGAAACCGAGCCGAAAACGATAAGTCCTATAAGTATGGTCATAAGACCTATTACAAGCACGGGGAATGCTGAATTAAAGCTCTGAAAGCTGAACATAAGAAGGTCGTAATTAATCTGTGCGCGGGAAAGTCCGAGCTCTTTTATTATATCTGAAGAATACTGCTCGTACTTTGAAGGTTTATTCAAGACTGAATAAATGCTGAAAGAACCGTTATTGCTGTCTTCATTTATGGTAAAAGCCGTATATCCGGGTGCTTCATAGTCTTCAATACTTTCATCGGGTCGGATACAGAATCCGACTATTGTATAGGCTTTCTCTTCGGTATTTATTAACGCTTCCTGCGGCTCTTCACCTACAGGCGCACGGAAAGGTACCTCCTGCGTCAGCTTCATCATTTCGTTTCCGTCAACAGAGCTGAGCGCTTCTTCACTTGTGTCTGCAAGCTCTGCCCATTGCCTCTGACCTACGTCCAGCGTTATCTGCTGACCGATTTCGAGCTTTACATCGCCGTTATAATAAAGGTGCTCCGACACCACAAGTTCACTGCTGTTTTCGGGAAGTCTGCCCGAGGTCAGGTGGATGGGTATGATATCGGAAAAGCCTTCAGGGATACCTGCAATATACATATAGGGCTTGTATTCATTTGCAGAGCCGATTTCGGCATAGCCGATGTCCTGAATATAGGTATATTCCTTTACCCTTTCATCTTTCGTTACGGTGTCAAAATCTTCCGGCTCTATGTTATTGAAGCCTACGTGATATTTTCCGTTATACATTTCGGCATAGCTTATAAGATAACTTTCTACCGTAACGAAGGCTTCAATTGTTGCGGTGAACATTGCAACTGAAAGAATTATACCTATTATTGTGACAATTGTTCTTGTTCTGTTTTCCTTGAGTGTCCGTGCGGTGAATTGATTAAAAATATTCATAACGTCCACCTCACTGATTTATAAGGCGGTCGCTTTCAATTCTGCCGTCATTTATTGAAATAATTCTGTCAGCCTGCAAAGCGATAGATTCATCGTGAGTAATAATTATGAGCGTCTGTCCGTATTTTTTATTGGAAGCCTTGAGCAGCTCCACAATTTCGTGGCTGTTTTTCGAGTCAAGGTTACCCGTAGGCTCGTCAGCAAGCATAACTGCAGGATTATTGATAAGAGCTCTGCCTATAGAAACTCTTTGCTGCTGACCGCCGGACAGCTCATTGGGAAGATGCTTTTCTCTGCCTTTAAGAGAAAGAAGCCCTAAAAGCTCGTTGAGATATTTTTCATCAACCTTTTTGCCGTCCATAAGCACGGGTAAGGTTATATTTTCCGTTACATTGAGCACGGGAATAAGGTTATAAAACTGATAGATAAGCCCTACCTGTCTTCTTCTGAAAATGGCAAGACGATCCTCATTCTGAGCATACACATCCTGTCCGCCGAGATATACCTTGCCGCTTGTGGGTCTGTCAACACCGCCCAAAATATGCAGAAGCGTGCTTTTTCCCGAACCCGAGGGACCGATAATTGCAACAAACTGCCCCTTCGGAACGGTAAAGCTTACATTATCAAGAGCTTTAACCTGATTTTCTCCCTCACCGTAAATTTTTGAAAGGTTTTCAATTTTAAGAATGTCCATAAAAAAACTCCTTTTCTTGTTTTACGGCTTCATTATAAAAAGTCAATATTACAATCGGGTGACTCGATTATTACAAAATCGTCACACAACCTGCTTATAAAATCTTATTACAAATTCTGCACCGCCCGTTTCGGAATTGCGGGCCTTTACGGTACCGTTATGCGAAGCAATAATCATTTTTGAAAGGTTAAGTCCGATACCGAAGCTTTCGGCAGAAGAATTTTTGCCTTTGTAAAAGCGTTCGAATATATGGGGAATATCTTCATCTGCAAAGCCCGTTCCGCTGTCGGATATTACAATCTCGGTATAAATGGGAGTATCCTTAGCTTTTACCGTAACAGTTCCGTTTTCAGGCGTATGCTCGGTGCAATTTTTAAGAATATTTCCGAAGGCTTCCAGGCACCAGGAAAAATCACAGCTGAGAGTAATATTCTCCGTGTTTACAATAAGACTCTGATTCTTAATATCCATCGGAATCATAACCGGCTCTGCCGACATTCTGATAAGCATACCGAGGTCGGTTTCTTTTCTTTCAAGCTGTACCGTTCCTGCATCGAGCCTTGAAATTTTAAGAAGAACAGAAACAAGATATTCCGTTCTTGAAATAAGAACCGAAAGCTCTCTCATCAACTCCCCTTTTCTTTCCTCTGTAACGTCAGAGGAATGAAGCAGACTTAAAATAAGATTTATGCTCGTAAGCGGAGTTCTCAGCTGATGGGAAATATCTGCAATAGAATCTGCAAGGAAGTTTTTTTCCTTTTCCAGGATATCCTTCTGGTCACGAAGACGTACAAGCATTTTTTGCACATCGCTTTCAAGTACGGATAACTCTCCTTCGCTGTAGCTCTTAATATCCGTATCGTCCGCACCGTGCAGAATACGGTCAATGGTTTCGGTAAGATTATTGATTCTGTCATATCTCTTTTTTGTAAAGATGAGAAAAGCTGTAATTAAGAATACTCCGAGAACTAAAGTAAAAACAGCGGCTTCTGCCGAGAAAAAAGCGGAAGCTGTGCACAGCAAAAATGTAAAAATCAGGATAATTGCAAGAAATCTTCTGATTTCGGGATTATTTGAAAGCTTCATTTCAGTTCTCCTGTTTTATATCCTAAGCCCCTTACGGTAAGAATAATCTTCGGATTCTGAACATCATCCTCAACCTTATCTCTGAGACGCTTGATATATACGGTAAGTGTGTTATCGTTTACAAAATCTCCTGCAACATCCCATATTTCGGAAAGCAATTTATTTCTTGTCAGTATCACACCGGGATTATTAAGAAAAATGAGAAGAAGCTTATACTCCAATGCGGACAAAAAAACGTCTTTTCCGTTTTTAGTGACTGTTCCCTTATCCATATCAACGCTGATGTTTCCGACACTTACAATACTCTGGCTTTTTCCGCTTCTCCTCAGCACCGATTTTATTCTGGATACGAGCTCTCTCGGACGGTACGGCTTTTCAATATAATCATCAGCTCCGATGTCAAGTCCCGTAACAACACTGAATTCATCAGAGGATGCAGTAAGAAATATAACGGGACAAGCCGAAATACTCTTGATTCTTTTGCAAAGAGCAAAGC
>JAZNAI010000262.1:0-5312 GCA_045586465.1 Acutalibacteraceae bacterium
TCAGGGCTGTTTCCAATGAATCGGACACACGGGAGGCTATACCGTCCTTCATAACAAGACGGTCAACGACAATTTCAATTGTATGCTTATTGGTTTTCTGGAGCTTTATTTCTTCGGACAGCTCACGCATTTCACCGTCAATACGTGCTCTTACAAAGCCTGCTTTTTTGGCATCCTCAAGAATTTTTACGTGTTCACCCTTTCGGGCTCTTACGACAGGTGACATAATCATAAACTTTGTTCCCTCAGGGAAAGCCATAATCTTGTCCGTCATTTCGTCCACGCTCTGCGGACGGATTTCCTTATGACATACGGGGCAATGGGGAATGCCTGCCCTTGCATAAAGAAGTCTTAAATAGTCATATATCTCCGTTACCGTGCCTACGGTTGAACGGGGATTTTTTGATGTAGTTTTCTGGTCAATGGAAATTGGGGGAGAAACCCCCTCAATAAGCACTACGTTGGGCTTTTCCATCTGACCTAAAAACTGTCTTGCATAGGAAGACAGAGATTCAACGTAGCGTCTTTGTCCCTCAGCATATATAGTATCGAATGCAAGGGTGGATTTTCCCGAGCCTGAAAGCCCCGTAAAAACAACAAGCTTGTCACGGGGAATTTCAAGGGAAACGTCCTTTAAGTTATGCTCCTTTGCACCGACAATTCTTATTTTTCTCTGCATAATTAATTATCCTTCTTGTAATGCTTTTATCTTATCTCTTAAGTATGCTGCGTTTTCGAAATCAAGTATTTTTGCGGCAGCCTTCATTTCCTTGGTAAGCTGATTGATAATAAGCTCTCTTTCCTTCTTTGACATCTTTACACCGCCCACCTTCTTTGCTGCCTTGTGGGTATTGGAAATTTCAATTATTTCTCTTATACCCTTGACTATGGTCTTGGGGGTTATTCCGTTTTCGGCATTATATTTCTGCTGCTTTTCACGGCGTCTGTAGGTCTCCGTTATTGCTCTTTCCATAGAATTTGTAACGGTGTCAGCATACATAATAACCTTACCTTCGGCATTTCGTGCGGCTCTGCCCACTGTCTGTATAAGCGATGTTTCGGAACGGAGAAAGCCTTCTTTATCAGCATCAAGAATGGCGACGAGAGAAACCTCGGGCAGGTCAAGACCTTCACGGAGAAGGTTAATTCCCACAAGGACATCAAACTCACCGAGACGCAGGTCTCTTATTATCTCCATTCGCTCCATAGTATCAACATCGAAATGCATATAACGGACCTTTATGCCGTAATCCGTAAGATAATCCGTAAGGCTCTCAGCCATTGCCTTTGTAAGCGTGGTAACAAGAACTCTTTCCTTTCGGGCGGTTCTTTCGTTTATTTCACCTATAAGGTCATCAATCTGTCCGTCAACGGGACGAACCTCAATTTCGGGGTCAAGAAGTCCCGTGGGTCTTATAATCTGCTCGGCAGTATGAACACTCAGGCTCTTTTCATATTCACCCGGTGTTGCACTTACAAATATTTTCTGTCTTGTTTTATCGTAAAATTCATTAAAGGTTAAAGGACGGTTATCGTAAGCAGAGGGAAGGCGGAATCCGAATTCAATAAGGCTGTCCTTTCTTGATTTATCACCGCCGAACATTCCTCTTACCTGAGGAAGCGTTACGTGGGATTCGTCAACAAAAAGAATATAATCCTCGGGAAAGAAGTCAAGAAGCGTAAAGGGTGCCGAGCCCGGCTCTCTTTCCGCCATAATTCTGGAATAATTTTCAATACCCTTACAGAAGCCCGTTTCAAGAAGCATTTCCATATCGTACTCGGTACGCTCTCTTATACGCTGAGCCTCAATTAACTTTCCGTGAGCCTTGAACCAGGCTTCCCTCTCTTCCATTTCGGCAATTATCTCATCAACTGCCTTCTGTATCTTTTCGGGAGACACAACGTAATGGGATGCAGGGTAAATTGCCACGTGGGAGACAGTATTTTTTACTTCACCCGTAAGAGGATTTATTTCGCAGATTCTGTCAATTTCATCTCCGAAAAATTCAATGCGGATTGCATTTTCGTTATTATAAACGGGAAAAATATCAACAACATCCCCCTTGACACGGAACTTATTACGGACAAAATTGATATCGTTTCTTTCGTACTGAATTTCAACAAGCTTCTCTAAAAGCTCATCTCTGTTCTTTTCCATCCCTGTACGAAGGGAAATTACCATATTTTTGTAGTCAATGGGATTTCCGAGAGAATATATGCAGGACACACTTGCAACAATTATTACGTCCCGTCTTTCGGAAAGCGCCGAGGTTGCGGAGTGACGCAGACGGTCAATCTCATCGTTTATTGCAGAGTCCTTTTCAATGTAGGTATCCGTGGAAGCAATATATGCCTCTGGCTGATAATAGTCGTAATATGAAACAAAATATTCAACGGCATTTTCGGGGAAAAATTCACGGAATTCCGAGCATAACTGCGCAGCAAGAGTCTTGTTATGGGCAAGCACAAGAGTGGGACGGTTAACCTCCGCTATGATATTCGCCATAGTAAAGGTTTTACCTGAGCCCGTAACACCTAAAAGCGTCTGCTCGTTATATCCCTTATTGATGCCGTCAACAAGCTCTTTTATAGCCTGAGGCTGGTCACCCATCGGCTTATATTCGGATACTAATTTGAATTTTTCCATAAAAACTCCGTAAAAAAATATTTCACTTTATTATACTACATTTTTTTATAAAAGTAAACATTAAAATGAACAAATGTTCTCATTATCTTTTGAATGCTTTCAGATACTTTTTCTGCTCCGGTGTTATACGGAAGCTCTCTGCCGCCTTCTGTATTGCTTTGTTATTTATCCACGGACTGAGCTGATTTTTTTCAATAAAAGGAATAACAGCATCCCACTGCTTTGCAAGTGCTGTAGCAAAGTACCAGGCAATCATCATATTGATATAGTATTTATCACTTTCAAGCTCTGCTATTCGTTTCGGAAAGTCTTTTTTGAAATTGCCGTCAAGATAATACAGCATCATAACCTCTATTCCGAAGCGGACAGTATATTCGTGAGATGAGGACATCCACCTGAAAGCATCGGTAATAAGCCTGTCGCTATTATTCTTGAAAGCTTTCGGGCGAAGACTGTCGCAGGTTGCCCAGTTATCCACAAATGGCAGAAAACGGTCAAGCTCTTTTATAAGTAAATCATAATCTCTTATCTGTTCAATTATAAATGCGTGAAGATTATTTTCTTCATAGTAATAATGGGGAAGATTTTTTATAAAAGCCTCTGCTTTCCCGTTATTTACAAGCTCCTTTGCAAGCTTTCGCAATTCGGGAATACGTATTCCGATTATTCTTTCAGGGTCAATATTCGGCATAAGACGGCTGTGAAATTCACGGTATTTTATATCCTGCAGAGAAAACAGTTGTTCGGTTATATTCATTTCAATCACCTCAGTTATTTTATCAACTGAGTATTTTTATGTCAATTAAAAAAACATAACAGAGTGCACACCATAGCCGGTATTGCACTCTGCTTTTCATTTTTATGAAATTTTCTTGAGCTTAAGACGAAGCTTATCGGCAATCATAGCGATAAATTCGGAGTTTGTAGGCTTACCTCTTGAATTCTGAATCGTGTAACCGAAATAGGCGCTGAGCACGTCAATATCTCCTCTGTCCCAGGCAACCTCAATTGCGTGTCTTATAGCCCTTTCAACTCTTGATGAGGTTGTACTGAAATGCTTTGCGACGGTAGGATAAAGCACCTTTGTCACGGAATTCATCATTTCGGGAGAATTAACGGAAAGAATAATTGCATCTCTGAGATACTGATAACCCTTTATGTGAGCAGGAACACCGAGTTCGTGCATAATTTCGGACACAGTTATTTCAAGATCGGGCTCACGGGAGGACTTCATCTTTATTACATTGGCACCCTTTCCGTCCCAACCGGTAAGCTCGGCAATTCTTTCGCAGAGAATATTAACGTCAACAGGCTTTATAAAGTAATAGTCGGCACCGCTTGAAAGCAGCTGCTGCTCAAAGCCCGAATTATCCGTATTTGAAAGAACTGCTATGTAGGGCTTTACGGAAAGCTTCATATTGGAAACAAGCTTCAATACCGCAAGTGCATCAAATCTTGCCATAAACGCTTCCATAATAACGATATCGGGATTGTATTTTTCAATCGCCTGAACGGTCTCTTCGCCGTTTTTCGGGATGCTTATACAATCGAAGCCGAAGCCTCTGAGAGCCGACAGCATACTTTTGAGGAATTCTCCGTTTTCCTCTGCAATCAATACTTTTTTCTGTTTCATTATACACATTTCCTTTCATTTTTACGGAACAATAACCTGAAAAATGTTATTTTTTCCTATTTCTTCCATATATTAACATAACAATTACAATTTATCAAGCATTTTATGATATTTTTACCATATTTTTCCATTTACTTTTTCCGACAAAATCAGACATTTACTCAAAATAACCGTAGGGACTACGTTATTTAAAACAAAAAAAACAGACACAAAACTGTCTGCACAGTCTTATGTCTGTAAAAAGTCAGAATACTCAACTATATTCGATTAATATGCATTGCCCCAGACAACCATATTGATTGCCTTCTTACCGCAGCATACGCAGGTATCTGAAAGCTGCTCTTGCTCAAAGGGGATACATCTTGAGCCGACACCCGTAAGCTCCTTGACCTTATCCTCGCACTCTTCTTCACCGCACCACATAGCTTTTACAAAGCCGTCGCCGTTTGCGGCAAGTGCATCCTTGATTTCGTCAATTGAAGTACATCTGTATGTCTTCTTTTCGATGTTTGCAAGAGCCTTATTGTAAAGAGCGGTACCGAGCTCTTCGAGAAGTCTTGCAATTTCTTCTTCAAGGTTATCAAGAGAAACGAAATACTTTTCTCTGTTTTCCAATGCTCTCTGATAAAGTCCGTCGTGAACCTCTTTGAGTTTCTGCGGAATTACCGTTTCAAGTTCGTCAAGACTTACAACTGTCTTTTCTCTTGAATGTCTTGTAACGATTACACACTGATTGTTTTCGATATCTCTGGGTCCGATTTCAAGACGAAGCGGAACACCCTTCATTTCATATTCTGCAAATTTCCAGCCTGCTGACTGGTCTGAGTCGTCGAGCTTTACTCTGCATACTGACTTAAGTCTGTCACAAAGCTCACGAGCCTTGTCAAGTACGCCTTCCTTATGCTGTGCAATGGGAAGAATGACCAACTGAATCGGAGCAACTGCAGGGGGAAGAACAAGTCCGTTGTCATCACCGTGAACCATGATAATAGCTCCGATAAGACGGGTTGTCATACCCCAGGATGTCTGATG
>JAZNAI010000263.1:0-13359 GCA_045586465.1 Acutalibacteraceae bacterium
GATTGATATAAAGCTTTATACACACCGCTACAACACCTTCGGTCCCGTTCACCTTGTTAACGTAAAGGAATCCTGGCACGGCCCGGGAGCCTGGAGAAGCGAGGACATCAACTGGAGCTACGAATACGTATTCAGAACAACCGGCATTCTTAAAACTCCCGGAATAAAATAAATTTTTACACAACATAATAAGACAGCTTTTGCGAAGGAACTCCGCTATTATTTAAGCGGAGTTCTTTTTTTTGGAGGATTTTTTATGCAGACAGCAATTTCGGACAAGACCCTTACGGTTTTCCTGCAAGGGGAAATAGACCACCATACGGCGGCGGCTATACGCAATCAGACAGATTCACGGATACTGCGCCATTCACCCGAGGAGTTGATTCTTGATTTCTCGGGCGTCAGCTTTATGGATTCCTCGGGCGTGGGACTGGTCATAGGAAGATACAAATTAGCTCTTTCAAGAAACTGCCGTACCGTCATTACGGGGCTCAGAGAAAGAGACAAAAAAATACTGATGCTCTCGGGGCTTCAGAATAAAGTAGAATTCAGGTGATGTTATGGCAAAGGCAATTAACGATTTCAAGATGAATATTCCGTCAAAATCCGTAAACGAGGGCTTTTTAAGGGCAGTCATTTCCGCATTTTCTGCTCTGTGCGACCCGACAATTGAAGAAATAAACGACGTAAAAACGGCCGTAAGCGAGGCGGTAACAAATGCAATCGTTCACGGCTACCGGGAAAAGCAGGGCAGAATTTACATAAATGCCGGAATCCTCCCCGACAATATATTAGTGATAAAAATAAAAGACAAGGGAGAGGGCATTGAGGATGTAAAAAAGGCAATGGAGCCTCTTTTTACCACGGCAGGCGACGACCGCTCGGGACTGGGCTTTACCGTTATGGAAAGCTTCTGCGATAAGGTAAAGGTAAAATCCGAAAAAGGAAAGGGCACCGTTGTCACGCTCACAAAAAAAATTACGGGAAAGTGTGAATAATGGGAGATTGTACCAATAATGCTCTCGTCACAGAGAATCTCGGTCTCGTGCACTCCTGCGCAAACCGCTTCAGAGGCTCGGGAGTGGAATATGACGACCTTTTTCAGGCAGGCTGCGTAGGGCTTATTAAGGCTGCGGCAGGCTTTGACCCGTCTCTCGGCTTTCGTTTTTCAACCTATGCCGTACCTGCCATTTTAGGCGAAATAAAAAGAATTTTCCGTGACGGCGGTGCGGTAAAAATAGGACGCTCGGCAAAGGAAAGGGCAAGAAATCTTTTTGCCCTCAAAGAGGAGCTGTCCCTGAGTCTCGGAAGGGAGCCTACCGTAACGGAAATCGCAGAAAAGGCAAAGCTCGACGTAAGCGAAACCGCAGCTCTTTTGTGTGCGTGTATGCCCGTAATATCGCTTACATCAGACGAGGACGAGGGGCAGACGGATATCCCCGTAGAATCTGAGGAGGAAAGGCTGTCCGCTCACATAGATTTAATGAACTCTCTTGATGCCCTTGACGAAACGGAGCGTCTTCTTATAGAATACAGATATTTCAGAGGACTTACACAAACCGTCACGGCGGAAAAAATGGGGCTTTCTCAGGTGCAGGTATCCCGAAAGGAAAAGGCAATTCTTATAAAATTAAGAAAAATGCTTTCTTGACAATATACCTTAATTATGGTACTCTTTCTTCTTGGAAATCAGGAAGGATTTAAGGTATAAATTATATGAAAAAATCACAATTAAAGGGCATAATTATGCTCTTTTTAACCGCATTTATATGGGGTTCATCCTTTGTTTCGCAGTCTCTCGGAATGCAGTCCGTAGAGGCATTTACCTTCAACGGAATAAGGACACTCTTCGGTGCGGCTACGCTGCTTCCCTTTATAATAATCACCGACCTCATAAGAATAAAAAAATCGGGACGTCCCGAAAAGAAGAAGGTTAAAGCAGAAACAAAAAAGGTGCTTATAGGCGGCACGGCTATGGGTATTGCCCTTTGCGTTGCAAGCAACCTCCAGCAGTTTGCATTCTCTTATCCCGACCATTCACCCGGTAAAATTGCATTTATAACCGCATTTTATATGTTCTTTGTGCCTCTTATCGGATTATTTCTCAAAAAAAAGGTATCCCCCGTTACCTGGCTTTGCGTTATCATAGGCACCGTGGGACTTTACTTCCTTTGCGCAAGAGGTACAGGCTTTTCGGGCATCTCCCCCAGTGACCTTTTCTCACTTGCCTGTGCGGTATTCTACGCTGTACAGATTCTTATAATCGAAAAGGTTGCAGCCGACACTGACCCCGTAAAGCTTTCCTGCACACAGTTCATAGTATCAGGTACAATCACCTGTATTCTTATGTTTATTTTTGAAACACCCACCGCTTCGGGTATTTCTCAGAGTATTCTTCCCCTTCTTTATTCGGGCATTATGAGCTGCGGACTCGCATATACCTTCCAGGTTGTCGGACAGAGATATACGGAATCCACCGTAGCATCAATTATAATGTGCCTTGAATCGGTTTTCGGTGTGCTTTGCAGTGCGGTAATGCTCAAACAGATGCTCACAGCCAATGAAATTCTCGGCTGCGTAATAATGCTTATTGCCATCGTAATTTCACAGTTTGCAGATACAATCGAGGCAAAGCTTAAAAAGAAAAAAGCATAAAAATTTCCCGTGAGACGTAATCTTCTCACGGGACTTTTTGTTTTTATACTCAGAAATATCTTATAAGGGAAACTACCTTACCGAGCACTATAACCTCGTCGGAAATTATTGGCGCATACTCGTCATTTTCGGGCTGAAGACGGAAATGACCGTTTTCCTTATAAAAACGCTTTACCGTTGCCTCATCCTCTAAAAGAGCTACAACAATGTCGCCGTTGTCGGCTACGGGAGTTTTTTCGGCAATAATTATATCTCCGCTTAAAATTCCGCACTTTATCATACTGTCGCCTCTTACTCTCAAGGCAAAAAGAGGCTTATCGGATGCTTCACCGCCTGAAAAAGGCACGTATCCCTCAATTGCCTCAACTGCAAGAATGGGCATACCTGCAGTTACGGTACCGATAAGAGGCACCTGAGTTACGTTGTTTTCCTGACCTCTTACACGGATTGAACGCTTGAGCATAGGGTCTCTTTCAATATAACCTGCAGCCTCAAGAGCATCAAGATTACTCTGGACGGATGATGTGGACTTAAGACCTACCGCTGCACAGATTTCTCTGACCGTAGGAGGAACACCGTTCTGTGAGCGCTCTGCAAGAAATTCGTATATTTTTTTCTGCGTTTTATTGAGTTCTTTCATATTTTACCTCCGGAAAATATTACTTTAACGGTAGTATAGCACAAATGTTCCAAAAAAGCAAACATTTGTTTTGATTTTTTTCATTTTTTTTCGGAATAAATTTTTGTTTTTAAGGACAAAATGACTTCAGGAGGTAATTTATATGATAAATAACGATATTAAAGCCAATTTCAAAAAAATGCTTAAAAGCAACGGACTGTATTTTGCCTTAGGCCTCGGACTTCTTGCGGCAGGACTTATAGGAATTTCGGCAACAGGCACAAAAACACCCTCAACAGCAGAAGCCACCACAAGCAGATTCGAAAGCATTGTGCTTCCGGAGGTTACCACAAGAAAGCAGAATACGGGCAATTCCGTAGAGATCAATATTGATGAATTTACAACCCGACCCTCGGACGAGCCGACTACTGCGGCAGTTTTTGACAACAACTCTCCTTCAATAGAAGAATCAACCAAAGCAAAAACTGTTATTTTCTACTCTCCTCTTTCCCTTGAAATCACAAAGGACTACAGTATGGGGATTCCCGTTTTTTCGCAGACCATGAAGGACTACAGAACCCATAACGGTGTAGATTTCTCCGGCATTAAGGGAGAAAACGTAAAAACCACGGGAGAAGGTACTGTAGTGTCGGTAACAAAGGATTCTATATGGGGTAACACCGTGACAATCGACCATCATAACGGTATCACTTCGGCAATTTCGGGACTTGCAGACGAAGCGCTGATAAGTACAGGTGCCGAGGTTTATACAGATACAATCATCGGTACAGTAGGCGACATTCCTATTGAAAGCAAGGATGCGCCCCACGTGCATCTCGAAATGAGAGTAAACGGTCAGCTCGTTGACCCCTTGGAAATCCTGGGGCTTGCGGGAGAAGAATAAAAACGTAGGGGAGGGGTCTCCCCTCCCGTATTTCGTCTTCTGTAACTTTATTTCTGTAAAATTACAAAACTTATAAACGGGCGGGGGCGAATGAGTGTGCCGCTGTCGGTGACAGATAAAGGCACACGAAAGAGGTGAAGAAACAAGGAGTATTGCGACCGCTCCAAGGGCAGCAAGACGACTATGTTTCTGAGGGACAGCCCGCCCCTACGAACAATTATACATAAAATTTACTGCATAGCCAAGCCCTTACTCTTAAGGTAAGTCTTTGCTGAATACTGCTTTCTCTTGCTTGTAAAAATGTACTGAATAAAGGCCCTGGGAGCCTTTGTGACGGAAAGCTCCGAAAGAATTCTCGGATCAAGAGGCGTGGGGTCCTTTACATTAATGGTAATTCCTGCAGCCTCAGCTCTTGCCTTCTGATAGAAGCCCCCGTCGGGAAGGACGATAATATTCTCAGTCCCCTTCCATTTTTCGGGGAAGGATGGGTCATTTGCTGCACTTTCCTTAATGAAAAGCTGGAAGAAGGGGAATTTCTGAATATAAAGAGAATCTATAAATTCATCCAACTGCGTATTGTCGGAAAGGTCCGCAAGAATACTGAAAAGCGGAATTGTTGCGGCATCATTTCTTGTTATATACATCTGAGGGAAGCGAAGGTCCTTAAAGGTATTGTTTATCTTGTCTCGTCTGTCCTTTGTAAGCAAAGCGGAAATGCTCTCATATTTGCCGCGGAGCTTTTCAAGAGCCTCATCTGTAAGATACCAGAAATATCTGTAAAATCTGTTTGTAAGCTCCTCGAAATAAACAGTAAGAATCTCCTGAATGGTATATTCGTCACCGTCAACGGAGCCTGTTTCCTCCTCAATGATGCTTTTTATATCAAAATAAGCCTGCTCGTAAACACCTATAAGTGTATCAAGATTCTCCTCGGTGGGCTCTCCCTTTTCCGGGAAGCCGTCAGCATAAATGCCGTTTCTCTTGGCATAAATTGCACCTGCCGTACCCGTCATTTTTGCATCACAGCCGAAAAGAAGCTTTGTTATGAGAGCGGCATTATAAAATACGGGAGTTGCGGGGAATTCAATTGAATAAAGGTCAAAGAACTTCTTTCTGTAAACTCTGCCGTCAGCGTCAAGGGTATTGAGAAGCGCTCTGTCAAATCGGTCAACATTGGGAACGGTTGCAAGCATATCCATCCAAGAGTCATAATAAGGCTCGTTTTCGCCCGATACGTAATATCTGGGAGTGATGATGTCAGCCTTTGTTTCGTCTGCGACCTTCAGCACGCTTTCAATTGTCTCGGGAGCTATGTAGTCACCGCTGTCAATAAAATACACAAGCTCACCCTTAGCCTGCTTTACACCGAAATTACGTGCCTCGGGAATAAGACAATGGGGAATTTCAAAGGACCCGAAGCCTACGTATTCGTCACAGTATTCATTAATAACAGCCTTTGCCTTTTCGTCACAGCCGGTATCAACAATTATAACGTCAAATTCCTCAGTTGACTGCTGGACAAGGCCTTCAAGTGTATACTTAAGCTTCTCGTCATCATTAAAAGCCGTAACGATAACAGTTAATGTAGCCATAATTTTCTCCGTTCAGTTAAAATATTCTCTTATAATCCCCTTTGCCCTTATAAGGTCATCGGGATATGTGATTTTAATATTATAGGGTTCACCATTTACAAGAAAAACCCTTTCTCCGTGATACGAAAACACAGAGCATCCGTCCGTCATCATTTCAAATACGTCACGAGGGGTGTTCTCAATAAGACTGTAAAGCTTTTGTGCATCAAAGCTCTGAGGGGTCTGTGCGTGAAAAAGCTTGCTTCTGTCCGGCACACAAGCAATAAACTCTCCGTCCTCGCTTAAAAGCATTGTGTCAACCGCAGGTATCGCAGTATTGCAGGCACCGTATTTTTTTGCGGCAGCAATATTTTCCTCAATAATTCTGTCATTGATAAAGGGGCGAACGGCATCGTGTGTCAGCACAGTACTGCCCTCAAGGAAGCCCTTTTCCTTCATAAAGGAAAGAACACCGAAAAGAGTGTCTCCTCTTGTTTTTCCGCCCTTTATAACGAAAATTTCAGTATCGGTATTTATATGCTTTTGAATCAGCTCTTTTGTATAGGAAATAAAATCCTCAGAGACGCTGACAATGCACTTGTCGATTTTTTCCGAGCAAAGAAAAGCATTGATGCTTCTTATAATAACGGGAACACCTTCAATTTCAAGAAACTGCTTAGGAACAGAAGTACCCATTCTGAGACCGCTTCCGCCTGCAAGAATTGCGGCTATATTCACACTTTCACTTCCCTTTTTGGAGCTTTCTTAATATTTTAACATATTATATATTCATTCACAAGCATTATTTACCGCTTTCAATCTTTTCTTTTGTCCAATTGTCAATATGAGCCTTAAGATTTTTAAGATACGGGGAAAACTCCACGTTTTCCTGCCCGTAGGTCAGCTGTAAATCATATTCAAGAGGAAGCCAGGAGGATATATCACTTTCGTTATGCTGAATTACCGCCTCAAGCTTATCAAGCGCCTTATACAGCCTTGCTTCTTTGGTCTCAAGCTCTTCCATTTCGGAAAGAAGCGCAGAAAACTGAAGCCTCTGAAACTCAGGGAAGGCCGAAATCCACTGATTAAAGCGTGCCTTTTCCTCTTCTCTGTCGGAATCCGTCTTCTTAAAGGTTGCGATATCTCCCGTAAAGGCTTCACCAAGGTCGTGAATAATGCACATTTTAAGCACCTTCAGCATATCCGTATCGGGGAATTCCTCCTCAAGAAGCATAGCAAAAAGTGAAAGTCTCCAGCTGTGCTCTGCAACACTTTCCCGTCTTCCGCTTGAAGTGTCGCTGTGACGGGTAACACACTTGAGCTTTTCCGCAACACTTAATATTTCAAGTAATTCCCGGGGATTCATAGCTTTTCTCTCCTTATTTGTCCTGGTTTGCCGAAAAAACGTCGGCTACCTCACTGATGGTTATAAATGCGGCAGAGTCAATCTCATGCACAAGCTCTTTAAGCTTTACAACCTGAAAACGGTTTACAATAAAATAGATCATTGTTTTCGGTGTATTTGAATAGCCTCCCGTAACCTCAATCTTTGTAGCACCGGTTTCAAAGGCATGCATAAGTTCTTCACAGATAACATCAGGATGTGAGGTTATAATCATAGCGCATTTTGCACGGTCAAAGCCTTCTACAAGGAAGTCCACGGTTTTAAGTGCTGCGGCATAAGCAACAATTGAATAAAGAGGCAGTATCCAGCTGTTTATAATGAGCCCTGCAATGACATAAAGGATAATGTTATAAATCATTACAAAGGTACCGACCGTAATGCCCAGCTTTTTTGAAAAAATTACAGCCATAACCTCGATTCCGTCAATTGCACCGCCGTAACGGATAACAAGACCGCTTCCGATACCCGAAATAAGACCGCCGAACAAGGCACATAAAAGCAGGTCGGTTCCTGCGAGAGGAGATGCAAAATTCACATCCACGGGAAGCACATCTGAAATCAGCCACGCTCCCAATGAGTACATACCAACCGCATATATGGAATATACGGTAAATGTTATTCCCTGCTTTTTCAGTCCATAAAGAAACAACGGGATATTAAGAATAATAAGAAAAACCGAAAGGGTAAGATATTCGGGAGTAATTTGGGCAAGCAGCACGGAAGTTCCCGAAATTCCGCTGTCGTAAAGCTTAACAGGCGTAAGGAAGCACACTACACCGACTGAGTTTATAAGACCTGCCAGAGTCAGAAGTATAAAATTCTTTATTTTTAATTTTTTCAGATCTTTGATATAAGTCTTTGCAAGCTCTTTTAATTTCACAGTATCACTCCGAAAAAAATATAATAAAATCAATTCCCCGATGCAAACTACAGGTCTGTATCGGGGATAAAAATTACTCTGCCTTATTCTTTGAAATTGCAAGAATCTCAATTTCAGTCTTCTGCTTTGCACCTTCGAAGGTTACGATATCGCCGACCTTCTTGCCGAGAAGTGCTTTACCTATGGGAGAGGTATCTGAAAGCTTCTTGAGAAGAACATCATCAACAAGAGAAGAAACAATCTGATATGTTTCTGTTTCGTTGTAGGTCTTGTCAAGAATTGTAACGTAAAGACCAAGCTGAACTGTTTCGGTTGTAAGAACGGTTTCATCAATAATTACCGCATTCTTGAGCTGATTTTCAAGCTCTGCGATACGCTGATTGATTTTTACCTCTTCTGCCTTAGCAGCATCATATTCACTGTTTTCGGAAAGGTCACCCTGATCCTTTGCATCCTTGATTGCAATTATGTTAAGTTTGTCAAGCTCATAGAGATTTTTAAGCTCGGCCTTAAGCTTGTCGTAGTCTTTCTGAGTAAGCTGGAAGCTCATTTTAACTCATTTCCTTTCAATATCATATACTGTTTGATTTTATTCAACTTTTTGTGTTTTGTCAAGCATTTTCTGTCGGAGCGGGAACTATAATAATACCGCCGTCGGGAGTTTCATCAGGAATTTCACCCTTACCTGCCGCAATTATATCCTTGATACTCTGAACAATATTTGCAATACCCTCGTTTGAAACACCTTCTCCTCTGAAGCCGTTTACAATATCAAATATTGCAGTAATGAAATCGGAAACACCGCCCGTTACGTCATCAAGAGAAGGAAGCTGAATATCCCCTTCACCGTCAGGATTTTCAGGGTCTTCGGGATTTTCGGGATTTTCAGGAACCTCGGGAAGCTCGGGAAGCTCTCCCTCTCCGGGGACATCAGGCACTTCCTCTTCGGGAGGTGTAATAACTACAATCTTAATGCTTTCACCCTCGGGAACCTCAGAGAAAGGCTCATCAAGACCTACTGTCATACGAAGAATTTCTCTTGCGTCCGCAGCACTTACAATACCGTCAAAATCAACGTCGGCATAAATAAGGTCGCCGTCGTTTCTGATTTTTTCAAGGCCTACGCTGTATCTGAGCGCAGTTCTTGCATCGTTTGCATCAAGCTTTCCGTTATTATCAATATCACCGAAATATCTGGGAGTCCAGTCAAAATCGGAAAGTCTTATAATAACGTCATACTGAATAAAGATAACGGTATCCTTAAGGACGTCTCTTGCAGTAACCTCAGGATTTCCCGTACCCTGCAGGATGGGGTTTGCAATTGCAAGACCGATTTCCATAAGGTCAATCTTTGAATATACGGAAAAAATTCTCATTAAGTCATAAAATGAGATTGAGAAAGTATAGGAAATTTTCTGCTCATACTTTGCAAGCTGATTATTCCCGTCAAAGTCCGCTTGAATGTAGGCATCGTGGAATACAAAGTTATCAAATTTAATCTCATCAAGAGGATCGTTTTCATCATCAAATTCATCAGAACCGATAAGAACGGGGTTTATTGCTCCGGAAGGAAGGTCAAAAACCTTTTTAAGAGGAGAATCCTTTACTGTTTCAAGATCATATTCATCAAACGTAAAACGGATTTTTGAGGAATTTTCCTCGGGATTAAGAATATCCGTTTTTTCCTCTGCGAACAAAGTAAATTCATCATCAACCGTAAGTGCGGAAACATAATCCTCACCTCTTACGGGAAGCAGCTTTTTCGTATCGAGTCCCTTGTATATTTCTTTGAGCGTATCGGTTGAGCCCGTATCTGTCATAACACCGATGAAGTTATTTACAAGTCCCTTCTCGGGATTAAAGAAAGCATCCACAAGAATTCCGAGATATTTCCGTGCGTCATCGGATATATCTGCCGCAGTCTTGGAGCCGATAACGATATTGTTCTTATCCTTGCTCATTTCTGCTTTTTTGTAGTATGTAAAAGAGGGCTTTTCCTTTTTTATTGCATTTACTGCATCATTGAAGGTATAAAGATACTGAAGTGTCTGTTCTTCATCAATAATCTGTGCGGCAAATGCTGTGCCAAACGCAGACAAAACCATCAAGGAAGAAAGAATAACTGCAAGTATGCTCTTTAATAAGGTGCCGGATTTTTTCATTTTTTATACCGCCTTTCAGGTAAAGAGTATAGCACATTTCTTTTTCGGAAACAATTTTAATTTATTGGTAAAGCGTTGATTATTTTACAAGCTTGAGCTTACTCATAACAAGAGCGCCGACTACAGCAGCAACAATTGTAACAAAGAGAAGTGTGCTTACTCCGAAGGTAGGCATAATAAGAAGAATGATAATACCTACAAGCACGGGGAATATTGATATCTTCCAGTGCTTCTTAAGGTATGATGCACCGAGTGCACCGAAGAGAGCAGCTGAAACGTATGAGAATGCGGGCTTTAAGGTTTCGCTGTTTCTCAGGTCATCAAGCACGGGGGAGAAAAGAATTACACCCACAGCAATAATAAGTGTTGTTGTGATAGCTGAAGCACCTACTGCAATTGTGGAAATAATTTCGCCTTCCTCACTGTTTGACTTAACCTTTGCCTGTTCCATAGCATTGAGAGCGCAGGGAAGCTTGAGGTTTGTGATATTACCCGTAACGAAGCTTAAGTATGCACCGCCAGCACCGAGCATAGGTGTGAAGGTAATAACCTCAATTATTGCAGTTACCCAGTAAAGGGGAACAAGCTTGAGAAGAGCCTCGAAAACAAAGTTTGCTTCGGGCCATGCGTTATAATAAACGCTTATTGCAACGGGGAGAGAGAAAAGCACCAGAAGTGCGCCTATTGACCAGACTCTGCCCCAGATATGTACGGAATCAAAATAATCCTTCTGTTTCTTTATTTTAGCCATTTTTACTTACCCCCACCATGTAAACGAAGTGATTGTTTCGGGCAGCCACATATTGAGAAGAACTGCCACAGCCATAGCACCGAAAATACTTAAGGGAGTTGCGAAAAGCTCGAGCTTCTTAAGCTTCATCTTCTGACAGAATGTTTCAAATATGAGATAAATAACAATGGCACTTACAAGTGTCATAATTGACATAAAGCCTGCATCAGAGGAGCCGTCAGAGGATTTACCGTTGATGGACTGAGCAACGAAAGCGGAAATGATACCGATAAAAGCAGAAGCGGAAATAATGTCTGCAATATTTGAGCTCTTTTCGCTCTTTGCTGTTGCCTTGCTTATCTTTTTGATAATAAACTTACCGATAAATGTAACAAGAAGAAGACCGAAGCAGATACCGGTTGTCATAACCCATGCAATAGCGGCAAAATCTGATTCCTTAGTAACCTCGGTATTGATGTTACTGCCGAGAACGTCAAGCATAGTTTCAGCTGCGGTTGTTTCATAAAGAAGATTGCCTACAACGCTGAGTCTTATCCAGGGAAGGACAACACCGAGAGAGGATGCGAGAACAACAACCGTCGCAAGAATTGAAATAGCGGGAGCTACTGAGAAAAGAGCACTTGATACAACGGTGTTTTTAAGCTGCTCGGTAGTCATACCGATTTCCTTACCGCGTCTCCACGCCTTAGCCATAAAGAAAATTGATTCGGCAACGACAAATCCGATGATTACCGCTGCCATAGTCAGCATTAACGGACTTTCCTTGAAGTCCTGAAAATCGAACATAATAATACCTCCGGAGTTATATTTTTTATATAGAATTATTATATAGTATAGAAGCCATAAGTCAAGGCTTATATAATTCAGGCGTTAAAATTCTTTACCACCGTTTTAAGAGTATCTGCAATAAACTTGTGAGTAAGAGGACCCATTGAGTTTGTTTCGTGGTAATGATTTTCATCAAAACGGTCACGGGTTGAATTAAGATAGGGCTGTGTGGGATGAAGAACAAAGTCGTTTTTCGGCACACAATAGCCTGCCATATCGTTTGTAACGCCGAAGGCTATCATTTCGTGATCTCCTGCTATGTCTGCAAGAGGCTCGGCATTTACCTCGGGAGAAAGTCCGGTTGTGGAATTTTCCTTATCCATAAATCCGCCGTAAACAGTTGAAACGAAGTTTTCACCGGGAAGAAGAAGTATCTTCTGATCTCCTATGGTCATATATGTAATTTCAGTCTTCATTGCAACGCCGAGTGCACTTGCGTTTGAGGGAAATGCCTTGAAGCTCATAGTTCCTCTCATAGCAAGAAGCAGAAGCACGTTGTTGTCAACGGGAAGATAGAACTGCTGGCAAATAAATTTAATTTCGGGAGAAAGCTCCTTTTCGTTTTCAATTTCAAAGGACTTTTCCGCATAATACCTTGCCTGATTCTTAATCTCCTCAACTCTGTCCTCAAGATGGAAATCCTTCGCATCCATACCGCCTATGGCACCGATACCGAAAATAACGTCTGCTCCCTTTTCCTCCTTTATCTGCTCACGCATAAAGTAGGGATATTCACCTGACAGCATACGGTTGCCGCCGCCCAGAGAATTGGGATGTGCACCTATGTTCATTACCCAGATTTCATTTGAGCCGTCATCGGGAGTAAATCTCAGTCTTGTGAGATATTCGTGCTTTTCGGGAAGGCGTCTGCCCGTTGAAAGACCGCCCTCAATTGAAGCTCTGCCCGTAAAGAGTCTGCCGGGCTTTCTGCACTTATAAGCTTCCAAGCTTACCTCAACAGCCTTATTGAAAAGCATTTCCATATATTCGGGTACCTTGCCGTCAGAAGGGATGCTTACAAGATTGGCCTTTCCCCAGTAGCCGAGAGTATCAACACCGGAATGTGAGTGTGTGCAGCTGAAATTTACTGCCTTACAGCCCTTCATTTCGGGACGGGAAAGAATCATATTTCTGATTTTATTTACTTCGATATTAGTAAGACCGACGATATCTGCACTTATCCAGATTATGCCTTCCTCATTTCCGCAGTCAAGCCACATAGCGTGGATATAAACGGGAGAAAGCGTACCCTCCATTTTATGTCCCGAGCCGTGACCTGCTATCCAGTAGGTTCTGTCAAGCGAAAGGTCGGGCATAATCTCTGCCCTTGCAAAGCCTGCACGGTACGTGTTACCTGCAATTACAACAGGCTTCTCCTCGGGAATGGGGTAAGCGGTTTCTGTCTTCTGAATCTTCTTACCGTAATTTTTCGTGATTTTTACAATGCCCTTTGAGGCTAAATCCATAATATCCATATCTCTTCTCCTTACTGAGCATAACGGTCTATTTTTCCGTCCTCGTCAAGGACAGCCATTATCATATAAAGTCTCGGAATGTGGAAGGGACCCTTGAAAATATTGCCCT
>JAZNAI010000264.1:0-5687 GCA_045586465.1 Acutalibacteraceae bacterium
TTCATTCCTACGGAATGAGTGATATATTTGCCTTTCGGCAAATGTTTCGGAAGGGCTTCGCCCTTGAATTATATTAATAGAGCGAAGCGGAACAAGCCGTCAGGCTTCCTGAACTTTTGCGAAGCAAAAATATAACTCGGCGGAGCCGAATAAACTCAGCGAAGCACAAAATAACTCGCACCACCGGTGCGAATATAACTATCATAATTTAACTGCTAAAACCGTTAAATTATGATTTACAGGTCGTCTGCGTCCTGGGTAGGGAAGAGGTCGTCCTCATCCCCGAAGTTTACGGGGGTTCCCGTATAGCTTCCCTCGGTGTCGCTGATGATGCTGTTTTTAGCCGCTTCAAAGTGGCGGGGAAGGGTCGATTTTCTGAATGCAGAAAGCTTGGATTTTCTGATTTTTCCTTTATTTTCCATAAATTCACCTTTTTGTGTAAAAAAATATTTTTTTTCACCGTGAATTTTATCCCGAATCAAAAAAAATATACTTTTCTTTAAAAATTGTATTGACAATAGTGCTTTGATTGTAGTATATTTTCTTTGTATAGAAATGCTTTAGGCGTATTAATAGAAAGGGTGGCTCTTTTATGAAAAAGATTATTGCAATTTCTGTAGCTCTTATTCTTGCTTTGTCCGTAACGTTTACTGTTTCCGCAACAGTTGCTGAAACAGCTGACCTCGGTTCAATGCTCGGGGGTATGGATATCGGTTCAATGCTCAGCGGTCTCGGTGATCTTGACCTCGGCGGCATGATGAATTCTCTCGGCGGAAGCCTTGACCTCGGCGGTATTATGGATATGGTCGGCGGTCTCGGTGATTCTCTCGGTGACAGCGGTTCTCTCGGCGGTTCTCTTGCTGATCCTCTTCCTGAGGAAACAACAGTTCCCGGCTGTGACTGTCCTGCTGACTGTCCCTGCGACGGTGAGTGTGACGAAGACTGCGAATGCGGCCCCGATTGCAACTGCACATATGACTGCGGATGCGAAAAGGATTGTCCCTGCGAAGGCGAATGTGACGAAAACTGCACAGACTGCGGTCCCGACTGCGGATGCACATACGACTGCGGATGTGACAAGGATTGCCCCTGCGAAGGTGAATGTGACGACGATTGCACAGATTGCGGTCCTGACTGCTCCTGCGATCCCGATGCAGACAATAATGGCGACGAGGAAACAACAATTCCCGAAAACCCCAACACAGGCGATCTCTTTTAATCAGAATTAAATGAGCTTTACGGGCAGGTTACTTTGACCTGCCCTGTGTTCATTTAAAAATTTGAATATAATTACATTAATGAAAAAAGCCGGTTTCCTGCGTTTTGCAGTTAAACCGGCTTCAGTTTGTGTTAAAATATCAGGGACGGAAAAATAAAAATTTTATGTCAGATTTTAATGCCTAATTCCTTGATTTTGTCCTGCAGCTTCAGAAAATCCTCAAGGCAGTCGCCTTTTTTGCGAGGGTCTCTGAGAAGAGCTGCCGGATGGAAGGTTCCCATCATAAGCGTTCCGTTTTTATCATAGAATATACCGTGGTCTTTTGTAACTCTGAAATCGGGGGAAATAAGGCGCTGTGCGGAAATTCTGCCTACGCACACAATTATTTTCGGGCGCATAATGTGAACAAGATTGCGAAGCCAGTCAATGCATACGTCTATTTCCTCGGGTTTCGGATCTCGGTTCTTGGGAGGACGGCATTTGAGCATATTTGCGATATAGATATTTTCTTTTCTGTCAAGACCTATTCCGCCGAGATATAAATCGAGAAGCTTACCGCCTCTGCCAACAAAGGGCTCACCCTGCAGGTCCTCGTTTTCACCGGGGGCTTCGCCGATAAAGAGTATTTCGGCATCTTTCTTTCCCACTCCGAAAACCACGTTGTTTCTTGTTTCGCAAAGTGCACATTTTCTGCATTCTTCGCAGGCACTTTTCAGCTCTTCCATTGTGCTGAGCATAGCTTTACCTCCTTGAAAGGATATCCTCAAAATGTTGTGGATAGTATCTTAAAATTATACAACCTATATAATTAATTTTTTATTTATCAGCGTTTAAATTACAGTATTTACAATTGACATTGATGAGCGTTTGTTGTAAAATAACTCAGTAAGAAAGCTGATATAAGAAAGTTCATTCTTAATTGATATTTATTATACAGTAAGGTGAAAAATATGTCAATTAAGTTAAATAAAAGTAATAATTTTTCTTTTGTAACCTATTGACATACATTGAAACCTATTGTATAATACCCGTGTACCTTTTATATAAAAGGTATTGTTATGTGTATATTTTGAGTCGCAATGCTCTGAATATAAAAATATTAAAAAGGAAGGTCCTTAAAAATGAAAATTGCAAAAAAAGTGCTTGCACTTGTAATGGCTATCGCTGTTATCGGTTGCTCCGCAGCAATGGCTTTCGCTGCTCCTGAGAACGCAAAGGCTGCTCTTACAGTTGGCGAAGTTGTTGACGGCAAGTTCGACGTTGTTCTTTCACTTCAGAACTGCTTAGACTTCACAGCTGGTGACCTCGTTGTTGGTTACGACGTAAACGTTCTTGAGTTCGTTCCCTTCAAGGCTAAGCCCGACTCCATGCAGTGTGAAACTCTTGATGATGCTAAGGCATTCACAAATGCAGGTAACACATTCTCCGGTATGGGTAATGCTAAGGAAGTTCCCGGCGAAGTTAAGTTTGCTTTCAACTTTGTTGAATCTCTTGACGCTGAGACATGGGAAGTTGACGTTGACATGGCTGACGTTAAGCTCTTCAAGATGACTTTCAAGGTTCTTGATGACTCCAAGGCTGCTGACCTCACTCTTAAGGGTGCTCTTAAGTTCTATGACGGTTCAGAACTTGCTGTTGACGAAAAGTTTGCTGCTGTAGAAGTTGAAGAAACAACAGAGCCTACAACAGAACCCACAACAGAGCCTACAACTGAAGCTACAACAGAGGCAACAACAGAAGCTACAACAGAAGCTACAACTGAAGAAGCTCCCTCAACTCCCGACGAGGAGACAACAGCTAAGGGCGAAACAGACAAGGGTCCCGCAACAGGTGACACAGGCGTTCTCGCTATCGCTGCCGGCGTAGTTGCTCTTGCAGGTGCTGCATTCGTAGTATCCAAGAAGAGAAAATAATTATTAATTAAAGCATTATTTGCAGTTTTAATTAGGGTTTATAGGAGTTAACGGTTTTATCCGTTAGCTCCTTTTTCCCGTTTAAATGTAAAAAAGGGACTGTAAAAAAACGAAAGTTTTTTTACAGCTCATTTTTATGGGGATAGAAAAAAACGATGAAGAACGGACAAACCGAGTAAAAAACAAGACTTCAGGCTTGTTTTTTATTTGCCCGAAGGCGTACAAAGGTACGTCGAGTGGCGAGGTTTGTTCGTAGCATAAAACATAAAATTTCCCGATTTTTAAATTTGGGCATATTTTTGGGTTCTGACAGTTTTTGTTTACTGCAGAACCCCTTGTTTTATATAGTTTTATGCGGTCTTCGCTTTTTTTACATCCTCTTTCTTTGTTTGGAAAATATCTGCAATCAGTGCTATATTTTCTTCATTTGTCAGCCAATACTGCAAAGCTTTCCGCCGGAACAATCACACCGCCGCCCAGTCTTACACCGCCGAACACGGGCATCATATCCTGCATATCGTGATTGAGTCTGTAGGTAATAGGCTCGGGATTTTTGTTTGCAACCACGAAAACACGCTTTGTGCCTTCCTTATATCTTAAGTATGCAACACAGCCGAGCGTTGCCGAAATCGGATAAAAGCCGCCGTCCTTGAGAACGTCATAGCTTCTTCTGAGCTGTGCAAGCTCCTTTGTAAATTCAAGAATTTCCGTGTTTTCATTGCCCCATGGGAAGCAGCCTCTGTTAAATGGGTCCTTACAGCCTGTAAGACCTGCTTCGTCGCCGTAATATATACTCGGTACTCCGGGAAGGGTAAAATTCATTACAAGGGCGGTTTTGAGGAGCTTTAAGCCCTTTTTAAGATGCTCGGGCGGAATTTCTATTTCAGCCTGACCTTCACGGGACACTCCGTCACAGCAGACACCCGAAAGGAGAGAGAGAATTCTTTCCGTATCGTGTGTGCCAAGGTGATTCATAAGACAGTGGAGCGCCTCAGGGGGATAGTTTTCCGTAATTCCGAATACCGTGTGCATAAATTTTTCCGCATTTGCTGTAAGAAGGAAGCTTATTATTGCATCACGGAAGGGGTAATTCATAACGGAGTCAAGCTGTGCACCTCTTAAAAAGCGTCTTCTTCCGCCGTGGCTGATTTTATTTGTGGCATCCTCCCACACTTCACCTAAAAGGTAATTATCATTGCCGTGCTTCTTTACGGCAAGGCGTACTCTGTCAAGGAATTCATCGGGCAATTCGTCCGCAACGTCAAGTCTTATGCCCTTTGCGCCGAGCTTTAACCATTTGTCGATTACGCCGTTTTCCCCCGTGATGAAATCTGTGAAGGAGGGGTCGTTTTCATTTGTTTCGGGAAGACTATCAATACCCCACCAGCTGTCGTATTTGTCCTTTGTTTTGCCGAAATTGTACCAGCTGTAATATGGGGAATTATCATTATGATATGCCCCCGTTTTGCCGTATCTTCCGTATTTGTCGAAGTAAATGCTGTCTGCCCCCGTGTGGCTGTAAACACCGTCAATTATGATATTTATGCCCATTTCGCAGGCTTTTTTGCAAAGAGAGGAGAAATCCTTTTCCGTGCCGAGAAGCACGTCGGGCTTCATATAGTCAGCCGTATCATAACGGTGATTTGAATGAGCCGAGGAAACGGGGTTAAGATAAATACAGTTGACCCCGAGGGATGCAATATATGGCAGCTTTTCTTCAATTCCCTTGAAATCTCCGCAGAAATAGTCGTTGTTTCTGATGATGCCCTTGCTGTCGGGATGGTATTCGGGAAGTCCGCCCCAATCTGTACGGATAACTCTGTCCTCGGGAATATTTTTTTTCTTTTTGCCTGAAAAACAGAAGCGGTCGGGGAAAATCTGATAGATTATTCCGCCCTTTATCCAGTCGGGTGTCTTAAAATCAGGTGAATAAACGGTAATCTGCCATTTGTTTTTACTTCCGATTTCTCCGAGATGTGAGTTTTCCGTGCAGCCGATGTCGGTTTTTCCCCAGGAATTTTCGTACTGAAAACGGTAGAAAAGAAGGGCGGGGGAGTCAAAATGAATTTTTGTCTGCCACCATTCCTCAACACCGTCTGTATTGTCCCAGGTCATATCAATTATTCTGTCGGGCTTTTGGTCTTCAGAGATTATCAGTCTGCAGGCAGTAACTCCGAAATCACGGGGCAGCACAACCCTCAGCCACAGGTCGTTATCTGCAGCCACGGCTCCGCTTATTGATTTGTGCCAGGATTTTGAAGGGTCAAAGGGTATTTTCACAGACACTTACCTCTTGTAGTAGTTATTATAGTATATTATAGAAAAATTAATTGTAAAAAACAATCGTTTGAGAAGAAATTTTCAGATTTTACGTTAATGTGCCGTTTTTTCAGAAAACGGTGCAGGAGCGTGAAATGCGGAAAGTTATCTGAAATATATGCAATCTGTCCTGCCGATCCGGGATAAACTAACTTATAAGGTCTGATAAAAAGTCCGCCAAAGTCTCGAAAAAGCTCGAAGAAATTGGCGGATTTGTGATTTTCGGCGGTGGCAAG
>JAZNAI010000265.1:0-2856 GCA_045586465.1 Acutalibacteraceae bacterium
GACACTTCTCACAAAGCCCGAGGAAATTTACCGTGCTCTTATTGAAGCAACTGCTTACGGCACAAGAATGATCATTGAAACCTTCCGTGAGTACGGAGTTGAGGTTAATGAGTTCTATGCAGCAGGCGGTATTGCTAAAAAGGACCCCATGACAATGCAGATTTACTCCGATATCCTCAATCTTCCCATCAAGATTGCAGGTTCAGATCAGGGCGGTGCCCTCGGTTCTGCTATTTTCGGCTCTGTTGCTGCAGGTAAGGCAAACGGCGGATATGACGACGTATTCTACGCCGCTTCAAAGCTCGGTAAGGTGCTTGATACAAAATATGAGCCCAATGCCGAGGCAGTTAAGGTTTACGATAAGCTTTATGCTGAATATAAGATTCGTCACGACTATTTCGGCAGAGGTGCAAATGACGTTATGAAGCGCCTTAAGGAAATCAAGAAGTCTGTTTAAGAGGTGTTTGTAATGAAAAAATATAAGTTTTATTTTCTTGTAGGCTCACAGCATCTTTACGGTGACGAAACCTTAAAGGAGGTTGACGCACACGCAAGGGCTATGGCTGACGGCTTCAATGCCGATCCCGTGATTCCCTGTACTGTAGAATTTCTTCCCTGCGTTACTACCTCTAAGGCTATTGAAGAAGCCGTAATCAAGGCAAATAATGACCCTATGTGTGCAGGTATCATTACGTGGATGCATACATTCTCACCCTCAAAAATGTGGATTTCGGGCATTTCCAAGATGATGAAGCCCTACCTTCACCTTAATACACAGTTCAACCGTGATATTCCCTGGGATACAATTGATATGGACTTTATGAACCTTAATCAGAGTGCCCACGGAGACAGAGAGCACGGTTATATCGGCACCCGTATGGGGGCAAAGCGTAAGGTTATTGCAGGACATTGGGAGAATGCAGAATTCCGCAGTGAAATCGCATCCTGGATGCGTGCCGCTGTCGGTGTTTTTGAAAGCAGAAGAACAAGAGTGCTCAGAATCAGCGACAATATGAGAAGCGTTGCAGTAACTGACGGTGACAAGGTTGAAGCTCAGATGAAGCTCGGCTGGGAAATTGAGCATTACGGTGTAGGTGATATTATCACCGAGCTCGAAAAAGTAACCGATGCTGAAATTGATGCACAGATGAAGGAATATGAGGAAAAATATATTCTTTCAACAGATAATATTGAGGCTGTACGTTATCAGGCTAAGGAAGAAGTTGCAATTAAGAAGTTTATGGATGAAAGAGGCTTTACCGCATTTCATACCAATTTTGAGGACCTTCAGGGACTTCGTCAGCTTCCCGGTCTTGCTTCTCAGGATCTTATGAGCAAGGGCTACGGCTTCGGTGCAGAGGGTGACTGGAAGGTTGCCGCTATGACAAGAATTCTTAAGGCTATGACTGCCGATATGTCGGGCGGTACAGCATTCATGGAGGACTATACCTATCACTTTGAGCCCGGAAACGAAATGATTATGGGTGCTCATATGCTTGAGGTTTGCCCCACAATTGCCGCTACAAAGCCCGAAATTAAGGTATTTCCCCTCGGAATCGGTGACAGAGAAGACCCTGCCCGTCTTGTATTCAAGTCAAAGCCCGGAAAGGCTATTGTTGTTTCCCTTGTTGATATGGGCGACGGTCTTCGTATGATAGTAAATGACGTTGAATGTGTTGAGCAGGTAAACGATACTCCCAATCTTCCCGTTTCTGCAGTTCTTTGGAAGCCTGCACCCAACCTTAAAACATCAGCAGAAGCCTGGATATATGCAGGTGCTGCCCATCATTCCGTACTCAGCTATGATGTAACTGCCGAAATGATGAGAGATTTTGCAAATATACTCGGAATTGAATTTGTTTATATCAATAAGGATACTGAAATTAACTCCTTCGTTAAGGAGCTTGAAATTTCATCACTTCTCAGAAAGCTGAAATAATATGTATAAAGATATAAAAGAAAAGGCTTATAAAGCCAATATGATGTTATATAAGCTCGGTATTGCTCCTTTTACCTGGGGCAATGCTTCCGAGTGTGACAGAGAAAAGAGAGTTTTTGCCATTAAGCCCTCAGGCGTAGAGTATGAGGCTCTCACACCCGATATGATGGTCATAGTGGATTTTGACGGAAATAAGGTAGAAGGGGAGTATAACCCTTCGTCTGATACCGCAACCCACGCTGTTTTATACAGCAATTTCCCCGAAATCGGCGGTGTTGTTCATTCTCATTCAATAAATGCCGTAAGCTTCGCTCAGGCAGGTCTTTCAGTTCCGGCTCTCGGTACCACTCACGCAGACTTCTGCTTCGGAGAAGTGCCTTGTGCCAGAGAGCTTACAAGTGAAGAGGTAAACGGTGAGTATGAAAAGAGCACAGGTGATGTTATAGTTGCCCATTTTCGTGATAATGATATTGACGAAAACGCTGTCCCTGCCGTGCTTGTGCGTTCCCACGGACCTTTTACCTGGGGAAAATCAGCCTATGATGCCGCAAAGAATGCAGGTACTCTTGAAATAGTCTGCGAAATGGCTCTGAAAACTCTTCGTCTGAATGTTGCTATTGACGAAATCCCCTCATATCTTTTAGAAAAGCACTATATGCGAAAGCACGGCAAAAACGCATACTACGGACAAGGAAAATAAAATGACAGAATTTACCCATTTACATATACACACCGAATATTCGCTTCTTGACGGTGCCTGCCGTATCAAGCCTCTTATAAAACGTGTAAAAGAGCTTGGAATGACCGGCATCGCCATGACTGACCACGGCGTTATGTACGGTGCTGTTGATTTTTATAAGGCTTGTAAGGCTGAAGGCATAAACGGTATTATAGGCTGTGAGGTATATGTTGCACAG
>JAZNAI010000266.1:0-6797 GCA_045586465.1 Acutalibacteraceae bacterium
GCGAAGCTGTTGAGGAATTAAGAGGCACAAAAACAGACTCCGCCCCCAAGGCTGTCTGTCAGGTTGATATTCAGCAGGATGCCCACATTCCCGAGAGTTATATTTCGGGCTATCAGCAGAGAATTGCCGTTTACAAGCGCATTGCCGACATAAAGACCGAGGAGGATTTCAGCGACGTTCTTGACGAGCTTATTGACCGCTACGGCGAGCCTCCGAAGAGTGTTGTGGGTCTTCTTAAGATCCCCCTTATCAGAAGTGCCGCCACCGCACACGGTATTTATAAAATTTCACAGAATGACGGCTATGTCTGTCTTTACACTCAGAAAATAGACACGGAAATTACAAAAAAGCTTGCCGTATTAAAGGGCAGAATCCGCATTTTCTCAAAGGGACTTCCCTGCTACGGCGTTGCAATTTCGGGCACACCCGTAGAAACACTTGAGGAAGCAATAAAGGCACTTAACGCACAGTAAGGGAGAGTGCTTTTATGATAAAAATCAAACGTCCGTTTGTGATAAGCTTTATCGGTATGATGCTGTCTGCGATATTGCTTATGACGGGCAATGATATACTGCTTCTTGCCGCAATACCGCCCCTTTCGGCGTTGCTTTTGTTTTTCGCATTCAGAAAAGCCGCTGTCTGCAGGGCCTTACTGATTCTTCTTTTCTGCTCACTTTTCACGTCTGTTGTCTTCACGGCTTACGATACGCTCAGAGAAAAGGAAAATGCACTTTCGGGCTACGGCAAAGAAATTTCCGGCACAGTCACCGATATAAGCTCCGATGCAAAAGGGTCAATCACCTCTGCCGTTCTGTCTCGCTGTACGGTTAACAATACAAAAATCCTTTCAAAAATTACAATTTATACCGATAAAAAGGCAGATTTTTCCTACGGCGACCGTCTGCAGATAAAAGCTGACGAGCTGTTTACCTCCGAGGGTGAGGGCATTTTCAGATACCATACCCTTTCGGATAACTGTCACCTTGCCGCCGCTGTCAAAGCGGACAGCATCACGGTAACACCTGCCACAAAAAGCCTTTATAATTCAATTCTCCGCTTCAGAGGATATTCCTCAGAGAAGCTCAGAGTCTCTCTCGGCAGCGATGTCTTTTCCGTTTCCGAGGCACTTTTTACGGGCTCAAGGGATAACGTTTCCCCGGAGCTTTCCTCTGCCTTCAGAATATGCGGTATTTCACACATCTTCGCAGTATCCGGTATGCATCTGTCCCTTTGGACGGGTATGTTTTTCATTATTATGAAAAGACGTGCAAGGCTGTCCTTCATTCCAAATGTCCTTGCCACGGTTTTCGTTATATTTTACACGGCATTCACGGGCTTTTCTCCCTCGGTGATGAGAGCCGGAATAATGCTCACGGCCGTATTCACGGGACGCATAATACGAAGGCAGGCAGATACACTGAACTCCCTCGGTATTGCCGGCACGGCACTTCTTTCAGTAAACCCGTATCTTGCAGGAAACGTGTCCTTTCTTCTGTCCTTTATTGCAACGGGGGCAATAGCCTTCTGGGATGAATACATTTTACCCGAAAAGAAGAATTTTCACGGCCGTTTTGCAAAAATCAGATACCGTCTGATAAAACCGTACTATGACGTTATAACCTCCGTTGCCGTGATGCTGACGACTCTTCCTGCGGTATCTCTTTTCTTCGGCTACGCTTCCCTGCTGTCCCCTCTTGCGTCACTCATCATCACTCCCCTTGCGGAAGCCTGTATGATACTGTCATCCCTCATTGTTATTCTGCCCTCGGGCAATATTCTTCATTCTGCGGTATGTACCGTTACCGAAGCTGTGTGCGGCAGTCTTATTGGCACCGTCACAGGGCTTTCACGGGCAGATTTTATGCTTATCCCCGTAAAACCTTCCGTGCTTCTTCCCGTTTTTACCGCCGCAGCAGCTCTGTGCGTGCTGTTTCTCGTATTTTATAAAGAAAAGAAAAAGGCATTTATCTGTATTCTTGCAGGCGCTGTGCTCTTTACGGGACTTGTAACTGCCGACATATACACAAGAAAAGACGAAACCGAAATAAAGATTTTCGGCAAGGAAAATGCAACGCTCATTTCCGTATCCGATGAAAAAGGCAGCTGTGCGGTAATCGGCTCGGGAGGCTCCTTTTCCCTGGTGAATGAGCTGATACGTGAAATGAACGGCAAGGGTATCACAAGGGCTGACCTTCTTTTTATCCCGAGAGATAAAGCCACCGAAAACAAGAACACCGGATATCTTCAGAAAACGCTCCTGCCTGCCCTTACGGTAAAGGCATATGAATATACCGCTCCCGTAAGCGTTTCCCTGAATGACGGCTGTCGGATTTATTCTTATACGGCAAAGGACTTCTGCGCAGTATCGCTTTTTATAAAAGACACCGAAATCGTTATCTGTCCTCTGCCCTCTTCCGATTTTACAAATGCCCCGAAGGAGTTTTTATCGGGAGATGTTCTTATATGCCGCAGCAATATTCCCCAAGCCCTTGACACGGGTGCATTCTCTGATGTTATAATAGCAACAGACCTGAAAAAGCCGCATCTGTCTTCCTTTACCGATACCGTTGACAGAAGCATTACCATTAAAGTTAAAGGAGATTCCTATGCCGTTTATTGACGAAGATGCCTTCGCTAAAGCCTTAAAGGGCGAAATAACTGAAAACATATTCCTCTTTTCGGGTGACGACGATTACCTGAAGGAGCACTACTGCAATCTTCTTACAAAGAAAACGGTTGATGAATCTCTTATGTTTTTCAACTTCCATAAGTATGAGGATGACGAAGCCGACCTTGAAACCATATTTGCCGATGCGGAGAATCTCCCCCTTATGGCGGAAAAAACCTGCCTGCTCGTAAGAAACTATCCCTTAGACGGTCTTTCGGCAAAGGCACTCACTCAATTTGAAGAAAATCTTAAGAGCATCCCCGACTCCACCGTTATTATCTTCTATTACTCGGGCGATACACTCCCCTCAGGCAAAAACACAAAATGGGACGCTGTCATAAAGGTTTTTGAAAGGCTCGGAACGGTTGTAAAAATAGAGCACCGCACACCTGCAAAAACCGCAAAGCTTCTCGTCTCCCGTGCAAAAGACAGAGGCACATCAATTGACTACGATACGGCACTTTACCTTGTTTCCTCCGTGGGGGAAGACCTTCAGACGATTCTCAATGAATTCAATAAGGTCTGTGCTTATTCTCAGGGTCAGCCCGTCACAACGGCAATGATAGACGAAACAGCGGTAAAAAGCGTTGAAGCCTCGGTTTTCGACATCAGCACAAGCATTTTTTCGGGAGATACGGACAAGGCTTATAAAATCCTCAATGAGCTGCTCCGTCAGAAAATACCGTCAAGCTCAATTATCGGAGCCCTTGCAAGCGCTTACGTAAACGCCTACAGACTGAAGCTTTCCTATAATTCGGACAAGCAGATAAGTGATTTTTCGGCAGCCTTCGGCTATAAGGAAACGAAATATTCCTTCGGAAAAATTGCCCCCTTCGTAAGAAAAAGCTCCGTGGCAACCCTTCGCTCAGCTCTCGATATCCTCTCGGAGGCTGACGTAAAAAGCAAAAGCAGCAGAATTGCAGATGACATTCTTTTGACAGAGCTTATCTCAAAGCTTTCTTCTCTCGGAGGTTAAATATGCTTCACACAGAAAAAGCCGTAATTACCGAGGGACGCTACGATAAGGCACGTCTTGCAACGGTAATCGACGGACTGATAATCACCACAGAGGGCTTCGGCATCTTCAATTCGAAGGAAAAGCAGACTCTTATAAAAAAGATAGCAGAAGAAAAGGGCATTATAATTCTTACGGATTCCGATGCAGCGGGCTTCAAAATCAGAAATTTCCTGAAAAATATCGTCCCTGAGGACAAAATAACCCACGCCTACATCCCCGACGTATACGGCAAGGAAAAAAGAAAGGCTGCTCCCTCAAAGGAGGGGAAGCTCGGTGTTGAGGGTATAGACAACGCCCTTATAGAAAAAGCACTTTTAGCAACGGGACTTTTTTCCGAAACAGAGAAAAAACCGACAGAAAATCCCATAACAGCCTCCGATTTATTCGAAACGGGACTTACGGGACGTGAAAACAGTGCAGACAGAAGACGGGAGCTTCTTACCTCAATGGGACTTCCCGCAAGGCTTACGGGCAAGAATCTGCTTTCAGTCCTTAACACTTTTATGACAAAGGAAGAATTCCGCAAAAAGGCAGAGGCAATATTTGCAGATTGACTTTTAGTTCATTTTTTTATAAAATAACCCCTGAAGGAGGCTGAGAAATGAAAAAACACAAAATACTTCTGACATTGGTTTCAGTGCTTTTACTGACTGCAGTCATTATTACAGCCTCGGCAATAACGGGAGGCAAAAAGCCCGACATCGAGAAAGGGAAAACGGAAAATCTCATAGCTGACAGAATTTCCTACTCCCTCGAAAACACAGAATTTACAATAAAAAAGACCTCCGATGAAGCAGAAAATTACACCCTTACAATGCTTCTTGAGGTAAAGAAAACCCAGGGTGATTTTTACGGAAAAATAAACAGCTTTACTCTTTCGGGAATTGCCTTCGACAATATAGTTTTCACAGACCTTTCGGGAAGCGAGGAAGCAAAAATCCCCGAGTCCCTTGTTCTTACGGCAACTGACGGTGTGCCCGACGTTTTCCGCTGGCAGGTTGACGTAAATTCAAGCATACTCGGAAAAGGCACCTATACAGCTTCGGCAAGGCTTTCCTACACATCAGGAACAAGCGAGCAGACGGCAATGACCAAAACCGCAGAAATCCCCATAACCATTACAGTTGAATAAAGCTTCCCCCTTTACAAAAACTTCAATCCCCGTCGTAGGGGAGGGGATTCCCTCCCGCAACAGCAACAAAAAACAGAGCTTATTTCTAAGCTCTGCTTTTTTATTGTTCAGATTTATTTCTTTGCCTTTTTCTTTTTGCCGTTCATCACAAACACACCTGCAACCATAATAACGGCGAAGATGATGAGGTAGAAAAGAACGGGACAGCTGAAATAGGGCTCTTCGGCATTCTGACCTGCCTGATAGGGAGCAATACCGTGGGCATAAACTGCCATAAATACCATAGCGGCAGAGCCGAAAAGTGCAAATACGGGAAGAATGAATCTCTTTGCGAAGGGAACGTCCTTTGCCTTTATCATAAAGGAGATAAAGATAGGAATGTAAAGAGCGTAGGTTGTAACAATGGGAAGCTCTGAGGAATCAAAGCTGAAAAGACCGAACCAGGGCTTGCCGGCACTAAGGTTTGCACCGTAGAAGTAAAGAAGCCAGAAGGCTGAAAGAAGCACTGCGATAACGCAGGAGTTTACGGGCATATTTGTTTCCTTGTCAACCTGCTTGAAGATTTCGGGACGGGGACCGTATTCTCTTACGGAAACAGAGTAAAGACCTCTTACACAGCCGAGCATAAGTCCGTTAAGGGTACCAAGGCATGAGATTGCAACAAAGAGATTAAGAATATTGCCGAAGGTAGGTCCGAAAACGTTGAGGAATGCGGCAGGTGCGCCCTGACTTTCGTCTCTGAGCACGGAAACCTCTGCACCGCCTGCAACACCGATAAAGTAGAAGACGTAAACCGCAATAATAATTATACCGCCCACAACGAGAGCTATGGGAAGATTTCTCTTTGAATTCTTAAGCTCAGCATTGATTGAGGTTGCGATAATCCAGCCTTCATAAGCGAAAGCAGTAGCAACAACAGCTGAGAAAAGGTAGCTCCAGGATTCAACGGGCTGAGAGAAGTTTGCCTGAAGCATCGTTTCGGCAGCACCCTCCGTTACGGGATGTGTAAAGCCGTAAATAACGCCTACAACTGCCATTAAAAGAAGAGGAATAAGCTTAATAACAGTTGTGGAAACCTGAATCTTACCTGCAATTTTGGGTGAAAGGGCATTGATTGCAAAGCTCAGCACTAAAAGGAAGCAGGCAACGGTCATTGTTTCGGGACCGAGCACCGTTCCGCCCTGAGCGGCAGGAATATGCATAACGAAATCAGGATTTGCAGAGCATATAAACGTCATAAGATAACGTGCGCTTACCCATGCAAGAATCGAGGTCATTGTGGGATAGTAAAGAATAGTCATAAACCATCCGATAAGATAGCCGTACTTACTGCCTATAGTCATTTCCGCATAGTCAACAATACCGTTGACCTTCTCATACTTCTGTGCAAGCACGGAGAAAGCGAGAATACACGAAAGCATTATAACGCCGCCGATAATCCACGCAAGGACACCCTGCAGCATATTACCTGCAGTCTTGTCAAGAACAGTCTGAGCCTTGAAGAAAACACCGGAGCCGATAACAATACCTACAACCATACATATAGCCGTAAATAAGCCGTATTTTTTCTTTAATTCATTCATTACATTTAACTCCTTCCGAAGTCTTTCTTGTCGGAAAATTTACTTATTGCTGAGAAGCTCTTTAATCTCAAGAAGAACGGAAAGCTCTGTATCAGCAGGAGCTTCTTCCTCTGCAGGAGCCTCTTCCTCTTCCTTCTTCTTCATTTCTTCAAGCTTCTTGTGTGCATTCATAGCAATACGCATAACAAGGAATATGGAAAGAGCAATAATGAGGAAATCAATAATTGTCTGTAAAAATGCGCCGTAGGTAATTGCAAGCTCGGGGGTTACCACCTCACCAGCCGCATCAAGAACTGCGGGAGCAAGAATAACCTTAAGGTCTGCCAAGGAAATATTACCGGTAAGAAGACCGATAAGAGGCGTGATTATATCATTTACAAGGCTTGTTACGATTTT
>JAZNAI010000267.1:0-4800 GCA_045586465.1 Acutalibacteraceae bacterium
GGCATAACAGGACTTCTTGTTCAGGGTGTTGCAACATCAATAGACGCTCTTTCTGTGGGCTTTACAATTGCGGATTACAACTTCACCGAGGCTCTTCTCTCCTGCATACTCATAGGCATTGTCACATTCTTTATCTGCTTCGCAGGTATACTTATAGGCAAAAAAGCGGGCACAAAGCTTTCGGGAAAAGCCGGAATCTTCGGCGGTGCAATTCTTATTTTCATCGGCCTTGAAATCTTCATTTCGAGCCTTATAAAATAACGGACTTTTAGTTATTGAATTAAAGGTAAGCTTTCTGACGTCGTACATATTAGCTTTTACGGCATTATTTTTTGCGGGACCGTTCATCGGTCCCGAATTTTTTTTGGATTTTTAATTTTCCCTGTTGACAAATCGGTTTACAAGCTGTAAACTAATATTGTAGTCTACAATATGTAAACCAGGAGTGATAATTATGGCAGACATTCAGTTAGGTGCAGTTGAAAGCAGATTTGCAGATATTATATGGGAAAACGAGCCCGTAACCTCAGGCGATGTGGTAAAAATGGCGGAAAGCTCCCTCGGATGGAAAAAGTCCACTACCTTTACAGTCCTTCGCCGTCTTTGCGAAAAGGGGCTTTTCAGAAATGAAAAGGGCACGGTCACATCCCTTATTTCAAAACAGGATTTCAATTCTTTGCAAAGCGAGCAGTTTATAGAGGAAAACTTCGGCGGCTCCCTCCCTGCCTTTCTTGCGGCATTCACAAAAAGAAAAAAGCTTTCCGAAGCTGAAATCAATGAGCTTCGCAGAATGGTAAGCGATTATAAGGAGGATTGAATATGGAAGATTTATTCATTAAAATTCTCAATATGAGCATAACCGCTTCATATTTCGTTGTTGCTCTTATGCTTTTAAGAGCGATATTCAGAAAAATACCGAAGTGGATTAACTGTGCTTTGTGGGGGCTTGTAGGTCTTCGTCTTATTCTCCCCTTTTCCTTTGAAAGCATTTTAAGTCTTATTCCGTCAGCTCAGACAATACCGCCCGATATTGCAATGTCGAAAAATCCGCAGATTTCAAGCGGAATCCCTGCATTTAACAGCATTATAAATCCTATAATCTCGGAAACCTTTACCCCGGAGCCCTTTTACAGCGTTAATCCCCTGCAGGTTGTTTCCTTCATTGCTTCCGTTTTATGGATAACGGGCATTGCCGCAATGCTCATATATACCCTTGTAAGCTATCTTCTTCTCAGAAGAAAAACAAGCGAAAGCATAAGAAATGCCGACGGCACATATATTTGCGATGCTGTTGCTTCTCCATTCATTTTGGGAATAATAAAGCCCAAAATATACATTCCGTCACAGGTTTCAGATTGTGACAGAAGTCAGATAATTGCCCACGAAAAGGCACACATAAAACGTCTTGACCATCTGTGGAAGCCCTTAGGTTTTCTGATACTCTCGGTTTATTGGTTCAATCCCCTTATGTGGCTCGCCTACATTTTCCTTTGCCGTGACATTGAAGCCGCCTGTGATGAAAAGGTTCTGAGAAACGGCGGAGCAGAGCTTAAAAAGAGCTATTCCGAGGCACTTATAAACTGCTCTGTACCGAAAAAGCTTGTTACCGCCTGCCCTCTTGCCTTCGGTGAAACGGGAGTAAAGCAGAGAATCAAAAATATTCTGAGCTACAAAAAGCCTACGTTCTGGATTATTATTTCAGCTCTTATTGTAAGCATAATTCTCTCTGCCTGCTTTATGACAAACCCCGGCACCACAAAAATTAACGATGTTCCGGGATACGAGGCTATTTTCAAGGATGTCACAAAGCTGCAGTTCTTCACGGGAGAAAATACTGTCTATACAACCGAAGACCCGACAGAGGAGCTTAGAGGGCTGAAAAAAGTTAAACTCGACAAAGCCGGTGAAGTTTATTATGACTATGCTTATAAAATTGAAATAAACGACAGATTTTTAATTTGTATTGACAATGAATTTTCACTGCTTACTGTGATGGATAACATATATCTGAACAAAGTCACAGATAACATTACAGATTCTTCCGTAACACCAATTCCGACATCAACGGTCTACAGTATTAAAAATCCAGAAGTATTCAAGGATTTCTTTCTTGATGCTACAGACAGAACAATTATAATTGACCCGGAAGAAGTTACGGTATTTACAGGATATTCAGGTATTTATATCACTCTCGACAGTATATCTATAAATAAAAACGGAATCGTTTCATTTAATGTCGATTGGCATAACGAAACAGACAAGCCGGTCAGCTTCGGAGAGCTCTTCAAGATAGAATATGTAGACGGAACTGAATATATTGACATTACACCGAAGGATGCCGTGTGGATCACAATTGCATACCTTCTGAAACCCGACACAACTATCCCCCACACCTATAGTGTTGCGGGACTTGATATGAGCCGTAACGGTACCTATCGTATTTCAACGAACTTTTCGCTTGAAGACGGCAGAAATTACAAAGCAGACTGCGGATTCAGTTTTGAAAGCATACACGGAAGCATAATAGGCGGTGCAGACAACACAACAATCACTACAACAAAAATAGCCGAAACAGACAATATGGCAGAAATCACCGAATACGAGGGTGTATATATTAGACTTGACAGCGTAACTACCAACAAAAACGGTGCGGTTTCTTTTAACCTGGAGTGGCATAATGAAACAGACAAATTAATAAACTTCGGCGATGTAATTAAGGTAGAATTTGATGACGGCACAGGGTACATTGATATAACCCCGAAGGATGCTGTATGGGATACCTTGGCATATCTTCTGGAGCCTGATACTACAGTCCCCCATAGACACAGCTTATTGAATCTGGATATATCACGAAGCGGAACCTATCGTATAACAACAACCTTTGCAATTCCCGGCATCATCTATGATAACTGGGCAGGTCCTTATAAGACGCAGGTTATTTTCAAGCTTAACGCTTCAGCAAGCAATATCGGCGGAGCTTCAGTTCCTTCAACAATAATAATTTCAAAGCCTCTGACTCTTAACGATGTTATCATCCTGTCCGAGAAAGGTGACGCGCTTACCTGGTCGGACTTTGACGGCTTTGCTTACAATGAGCTTTTAACAAGCTATGTCGGCGAGGACATTACAAGAAGTTTCAGAATTGATGACAGATTTTTTGTTACAATACTCGGAAATCCTGCAGAAAAACCAAAGTCGGTATTAATTAACACTCCGGGAAACGGTGCTGCGGGAATAAGCCTTGATATAAGAAACGGTAATGTTGAAGAATGGATACAAACGCACGAACAGGATCCCGTTATCAGGACTCTCTCCTGCTCAGTCAGAAGCTTTGCAGTTGACAAAACGGGAGACAATTACAACAGCTTTATTGACTACGGCTGTTATTTGCCCCCTGTTTATAACAGGATTCAGTATTTACCCGTCATAAGAATTGACAGCTATGATGAGCTAATGAGATTCAGGGATTACTTTGATGATAAAATGCTGTTCGATGATACTTATAATGACTGGTATCCTACCTTTAATGAGCTGTGCGAATTATACAATACGCAATACGCAGATTTTTTCAAGCACTACGTTCTTTTCATAGCCTACTGCACTAAATCAAACACAGCAAATTATCTGTCACTGGGGTATGCAAATGTCTCTGAAGGCATTCTTACTCTCTGCATCACTGAACACGAAAGCTCGGACAGCGGTACGGATGAAACCACAGGCTGTATAAACGTTTTTGAAATAGCAAAAAGTGACGTTCAGGATGTGAATCGTGCTGAAGCCTTTGTTTACGGTGAAATTCCTTCTTATGACGACGGGGGTAAGAATTGTTTATCAACCTTTACCTATATTGAATCAGCAGAACAGCTTATAAAACCAAACTTTAAGCTCTATGAGGACGGCACATTTATGTTTGTTTTTCATCCGCTAAGCAGTTATATAGGTTACGGGACATATCGCCTTGACGGAGCAAAATTAGTGCTGACAACCAATGACGGTAAGGTTTATAAATTCAGAGAAGACAAATTCGGAAATTATGTTTTCGATGCCGAAAACTCCTCAGAAAACCTTTATATGTCCGACATAGTTCATAAGGCTGTTTTCTACAAAACAAGATAAAACAAAAAAAGGCGGTTCGGATTTTTCCGAACCGTCAGCTTTTATATCTCAAAATCAAGACAGCTTCTCTGCTTTGTAAAGGGTCTCACCTTTGTATTTGCAACCTCCTGATGAAGGGGGTGCGAAGCATAGAATTTAAGTGCCTCTTCACTAAGGAAGGTGCTGTCGAGCATCAAATCTGCAGTAGATGTTGCAAGACCTTCCGTGTTGACCTTTATATCTACAAGTCCTTCAATCCTTCCGCTGAGACCTTCAAGCCCTTCCTTGATGCCCTGCTTTATATTTTCCTTTTCCTCGGGGGAAAATTCATCCTTAAGATTCCATAAAATAATATGCTTTACCATATTTTACTCCGTTATCACATCAATTTCATAAATACCGTAATACTTAAAGCATTTTACGGCATTTTCCGTCAGCCTCTCGCCGCATATTGCAACGGGAATTGCAGGCGGACAGCTGACTGAGGGGGAAGCAAGTATTCTTCCCGTTGCCTTATTTACACTTATTTTTTCCGAAGGCATAAAAAGAGCTTCGCGGATACTTAAAGCCTGCTCGCAGGGAAAAACACCGGGCATCTTTTCATCAATTCTTGCCTTTTTCGGTATTGAAAGCAGAACTTTTTCAAGATATTCAAGGTCTTTTTCACCGTTTTCGGGGGTTATCATCATAACAACGAAATCGGGG
>JAZNAI010000268.1:0-6023 GCA_045586465.1 Acutalibacteraceae bacterium
TACTGCTACGGTGTTGAAAGACCTATAGCAGCTATCGAAAATCTTACAGCAACAACTCTTCGTAATATCATCGGTGAGCTTGAGCTTGACCACACGCTTACCTCCCGTGATACAATCAATGCTAAAATCAGAGTTATCCTCGACGAGGCAACAGATGCCTGGGGCATCAAGGTAAACAGAGTTGAGCTTAAAAACATCTTCCCGCCCAGAGAAATTCAGGAAGCAATGGAAAAGCAGATGAAGGCAGAGCGTGAAAGACGAGAGGCAATTCTCCGTGCAGAGGGTGAAAAAGCAGCCGCAATCCTTGTTGCAGAAGGTGAAAAGGAATCGAAGATTCTTTCCGCAGAGGGTGAAAAGCAGTCCGCAATTCTCCGTGCAGAAGCCGTTAAGGAAGCTAAAATCAGAGAGTCCGAGGGTGAAGCTCAGGCAATTCTTGCAATTCAGGAAGCAACTGCTAAGGGTATTGAGCTTATCAATAACGCAAAACCCGCAGAGGCTGTGCTTAAATTAAAGAGCCTTGAAGCCTTTGAAAGAGCCGCAGACGGCAAAGCAACAAAAATCATTATCCCCTCTGAAATTCAGGGCATTGCAGGGCTTGCAGCAGGCCTTAAAGAGGTTATTACGGAAAAGTAATTCCAAGAAAAAAACTTCATAATACAACATTTCCGCATCGGGTGACCGATGCGGATTTTCTCATATAAGGTCCATAAACATCTTGCGACTATTCCTTTGACTGTACCGGTCTCTTCGGCAGTACAATATTTGTTTCAAACATTTTTTCCGTTTCCGAATACCGCCAGTCATATATAGCATCATATTTCTTTAATGTCTTCTTCACAATGCTGACACCTAAGCCGTGTAAAAGCTTGTCTTTTTTTGTTGTAATCAGCTCATAATTTTTATGCTTCGGTGCCATTTCGCAGGTGTTTTTGATAATTATTCCGTCAAAATTTCTGTTTTTTGAAAAGATATTAAGCTCAATAATCTTTTCTTCCGACATTTCCGCAGCTTCAACTGCATTATCAAGCAAATTATTGAGAAGCGTCGATAAATCATAATCCTCAACATATTTAAGATTGGCAAGCTTAACCTCGGGAACAAATCTTATCCTCTTCTTTTCGCATAAGGCAGAATACTTGCTGATAATCAGATTCAGCATTTTGTTACTGCTGATTCCGACGTAAGAGATTTTCTCAACATCGGCAATAACGTCATCAAGATAGGAGTGTATTTCATCAACATTCTCAAGATATCTTATCTGAAGCAAATGGTTCTTCATATCGTGCGAAAACTGCCTTATTTCCTCCTGAGACTGTTCAATTGCATCAAAGTATTTTTCATCAAACTCCTGCCGCAATTTTATTGTTTTCAATTCATACAGCTCAGCCTTATTTCTGTTAGCTCTGTCATATACCATAAAAACAACCAAATCCGCAAACAACACAAACACAAAAATTCCTGATACAATAATCCGCAAGGAATCCGACATCTGAATATTATCTGCAACATAGAAAACCAGAAGACATACCGGAATACTGATTGCAGGAAACAAGAATAATATCCAAAAAAAGCTGTCCTTTGCATTTTTATCGACTCTTGTAACGCATATCATTTTTACAAACTGCATAACGGAGAAATAAATAATTTTACTTGTAACAATAACGTAAATATATGCAACAATATCCGAATGCATTGCATTGAAATCATCAAAGAATACAGAGCAGGAATTTATTACGGCAATCTCGGCAACTGCCATTGCACTGATAAGCAATGAAGTATGAAAAAGTGCTTTCCCGGGATGTGCTTCGAAAATGCACCACAGGGTTAAAAAGTACAGAATCAGTAAGCTCAGGATATTTATTGCTTCAACCTCAGAGCGGTAAGTGAAAAACAGAATAATGTTCACACAAATAACTGCTATAATCTTTACCGATGCTTTTTTCTTTCCGGGAAACAGACCGTTTGCGTAATTATAGAGAAACAGGGCCTCAAAAATGTACATAAATATGTCACAGATTACTTTGAGCATATTACTCTCCTTCTCCTATGAATGCCAGAAATCTCCGTTTGAATTCAGGCTGCTTTTTATTGGCTATGTGAACGGGCACCTTCCTGTCACGGACATCGAGAATAATTTCTTCACGGCTGAATTTTGAGATATAATTCATATTGACAACATAGCTGTTATGGGGTACGGCAAAATCTGTTGAAGTTAAAGCGGATCTGATTGCCTTCAGAGGCTCTCTGACAGTATAGGATTCACTTACAGTATGCACAATTACATTTTTAAGCCTTGCTTCCGCATATACTATCTCTCGGCTTTTTACTCTTATTAACTTCTTGTCCTTCGTTGTAAATGTTATCTGATTTTCGTTTATATCCTGCAGCGCTCTTTCAAGTGCAGAAAAAACCTTACTCTGTGCAACAGGCTTTTTCAGGAATCTTATAACATCAAGATCCATAGCATCGTCAAGGTATTCATTGTAAGCCGTTACAACAATAATTACTGCACGGGATTTCCTCAGCTTCAGGCTTTTTATAACGTCAATTCCGCTCATATCTCCTAATTCAATATCAAGAAAAATGATATCAAATTTATCACCCTCAAGCACATCCGCACCGTCGGCAAATTCACTGATTTCGGCAGATATTCCTTTACCTGTAAAAAATTCCTGAACATAAGGCTTTAATATTTCAAGATGTGCTGTCTGATCATCACATATAGCTATTTTCATATTTACCTCCGCAAAAACCGAATCTGTATATTCAAAAGCATACAGAATTAAATATATAGCACAATTTTCCGAAAGTCAAATTGTCCGACAAAAGACGAAAAAACAGGTACAAATAAAGAATCTGTCGTATTACACGGTAAAAATGTACATTATAAAACAAAGTGCACAAATCTGCACCATAATTTTTTATATACCAGATTACTTATATTCATTGTTAATCGGTTGACAATGTTTTCACAAAGGGCTAAAATTAAATAATAAAAATAAACAGGGTGGGTTATTATGCTTAAATACATTTTATCACTCGACCAGGGCACAACAAGCTCAAGAACAATTGTATTCAACAAGCAGGGCGAAATCGTCTCAAAGGCACAGTATGAATACGAGCAGATATATCCCAAGGCAGGATGGGTTGAGCACAACCCCGATGCTATTCTTAAAAGTCAGCTCCGCTCTCTTGCGGATGCACTTATTGACGGCGGAATCGAAGCCAAGGAAATTGCCGCCATCGGTATCACAAATCAGCGTGAAACCACGGTTTTATGGGATAAAAGAACAGGCAAGCCCATATACAATGCAATAGTGTGGCAGTGCAGAAGAACGGCAGCTATGTGTGAGCAGTTAAAGGCTGAAGACCTCGGCGACTACATCAAGGAGCACACAGGTCTTATAATCGACGCTTATTTCTCTGCCACAAAAATCAAGTGGATTCTTGATAACGTAGAGGGCGCACGTGAGCTTGCAAAGGAAGGCAATCTTCTTTTCGGCACCATTGACACCTGGCTTATATGGAATCTTACGGCAGGCCGTGTTCACGTAACGGACTACTCCAACGCATCAAGAACAATGCTTTTTGACGTTGACAAATTACAATGGGACAGCTACCTTTGCGAAAAGCTTGACATTCCTATGAATATACTCCCCCGTGTTGCCCCCTCAAGTGAGGTTTACGGTGCGGTGGCTCAGGGCATTCCCGGAATCGAAGCACTTGCAGGCATTCCTATCTGCTCCGCTATAGGTGACCAGCAGGCAGCTCTCTTCGGTCAGGCTTGCTTCAGCCCCGGTCAGGCAAAGAACACCTACGGTACCGGCTGTTTCCTTCTTATGAATACCGGTAAGGAAAGGGTTCATTCACAGAATAATCTTGTCACAGGTATTGCCTGGGGCATCGGAGATAAGGTTGAATACTGTATAGAGGGCTCTGCTTTCAACGCAGGAAGTGTTATACAGTGGTTAAGAGACGAATTACAGATAGTTGACTCTGCACAAAAGTGCGATAAATACGCAGAGCAGGTTCCCGATTCAAACGGTGTCTACCTTGTTCCTGCATTCACGGGTCTTGGTGCTCCCTACTGGGATATGTACGCAAGAGGCTGTATGGTAGGACTTACGAGAGGCACCAACAAGAAGCATATCTGCCGTGCGGTTCTTGAATCAATCACATATCAGATGACAGACCTTCTTGAGGCTATGAAGGCTGACTCGGGAATAGAGCTTCAGGAGCTTCGTGTTGACGGCGGTGCAAGTGTCAGCAACATTATGATGCAGATTCAGGCAAACTTCATAAACACCCCCGTCAACCGTCCCAGATGTGTTGAAACAACGGCTCTCGGTGCAGCTTACCTTGCAGGTCTTGCAGTCGGCTTCTGGAACAGCTTTGATGAAATCGAGCAGATCCGTGAGGTTTCTAAGGTATTCACACCCGATATGGATAAGGAAACAAGAGATAAGCTTTATTCCGGTTGGAAAAAAGCCGTTGAAAGAGCAATGAAATGGGAAGACCCCGCAGAAGGATAAAAAATGGACATAAAACAAAAATCTCTTGAGCTTCACAGACAGCTCAGAGGAAAGCTTGAAATAAAATCAAGAGTTTCCGTAAAAACTAAAGAGGACCTGTCTCTTGCATACACCCCCGGTGTTGCTGAGGCTTGTCTCGAAATAAAAAAAGACCCGTCACTTTCTTATGAATTGACACGCAGATGGAATACAGTAGCAGTAATAACTGACGGCACGGCTGTTCTCGGACTCGGTGACATTGGTCCCGTAGCAGGTATGCCCGTTATGGAAGGAAAATGTATTCTTTTCAAGGAATTTGCAGATGTTGATGCAATTCCCCTGTGTATAGATTCAAAGGACCCCGATGAAATAGTAAAAACGGTAAAGCTTATATCAAAAAGCTTCGGCGGAATCAATCTCGAGGACATATCCGCTCCCCGTTGCTTCGAGATTGAAGAAAGGCTCAAAAAGGAATGTGACATTCCCGTCTTTCACGATGACCAGCACGGCACGGCAATTATAGTCACCGCAGGAATTATGAACGCTCTGAAGCTTACAGGCAAAAGCAAGGAAGACTGCACGGCGGTTATCTGCGGAGCAGGCGCCGCAGGCACGGCAATAGCAAAAATGCTTCTCTCCTTCGGCATCGGCGACGTTATAGTCTGCGATAAAGACGGTATTCTTAACAGAAACAATAAAAATCTCAATTCCGCACAGAGCTCCCTTGCAGGAATTACCAATAATTCACTTAAAGAAGGCTTACTTTCAGATGCACTTAAAGGAGCAGACATATTCGTAGGAGTTTCCGCTCCCGGTATCGTTTCCGAAGAAATGATACGCAGTATGAACAAGGATGCAATAGTGTTTGCAATGGCAAATCCCGTCCCCGAAATTATGCCCGACCTTGCAAAAAAAGGCGGTGCTGCAGTTGTGGGCACGGGCAGAAGCGATTTTCCCAATCAGGTAAATAACGTGCTCGCCTTCCCCGGCATTTTCAAAGGGGCATTAAGTGTGCGGGCATCCGATATCAATGAGGAAATGAAGCTCGCCGCCGCAAATGCAATAGCAGGACTTGTTTCAGACGGTGAGCTGTCCCCCGACTACATTCTCCCTGCCGCTTTCGATGAAAGAGTAGGAGAAGCAGTAGCAAAAGCAGTAGCTGATGCCGCAGTAAAGAGCGGTGTTTCAAGAATATAACAAAGTAAAATCACTCAAAGGAGATAATTTATATGGCAAGAGTTTACAATTTTTCAGCAGGCCCCTCAATGCTTCCTCTTGAAGCATTAAAGAAGGCTCAGGCAGAGCTTTTAGATTACGAAGGCAGCGGTCAGTCCGTTATGGAAATGTCCCACCGTTCAAAGGTTTTCGATAAGATTATCAAGGACGCAGAAGCACTTTTCCGTGAAATTATGAACATCCCCGATAATTACAAGGTACTTTTCCTTCAGGGCGGAGCTTCTTCACAGTTTGCCGCAATCCCTATGAACTTTATGAACAAGAACAACAAGGCTG
>JAZNAI010000269.1:0-10348 GCA_045586465.1 Acutalibacteraceae bacterium
AGTTGAGGCCTACTATTGTCTTCCTAAGACCGCTTGGCCTCCGACTTGTTACAATTCAGGACGAAACGACAACCGTAACAGGCAGCACAAACGATACCGTGCTTCAGATTCTTGAAAAGAACGGTATTGCCGCTCCTGCACGCTGCAGAAGCGGTGAATGCGGCTTCTGCCACTCACACCTTCTTTCCGGTAAAGTGTACGTACCTAAGGCACTCGAATACAGAAGACTTGCAGACTTCAAGTTCGGTTGTATTCATCCCTGCTGTTCCTTCCCTCTTACCGACCTGGTAATTAATGTTCCCGTTGCAAAATAACATAATCAAAAGAAAGGGGCGGTTTTTCCGCCCCATTAATATTACAAAAAAAATCAAAAAAAGTTATTGACTTTATCACTTTAACGTGATACACTCTTTAACAACGAATCACAAAGGAGGCAGCAGAATAATGAACAATACGTTTTTCTTTTACTTTTTTAATAAGGGCTGCCCGTCTTCTGTGATATCTGAAAAATAATTTCAGACTCCATACAACGGACAGTCCGCATTCGCCGTGTTTTTCAGACACCGAAGGGCGGACTTTTATTTTTCGGAAAATTTTATTTGAAAAGAGGTACATAATATGCAGATGAATTTCCACAGAAAGCTTCCCATCCCCCAGGATGTAAAAAGAGAATATTCCTTAACCGAACGGATGGTGCAGGTAAAGTCGCAGAGAGATGAGGAAATCCGTGCCGTTTTTGAAGGCAGCAGCGATAAATTCATCCTTATAATAGGTCCCTGCTCTGCCGACCACAGCGAACCGGTTCTCCAATATATTTCAAAACTTCGCAGAATTGAAGAGCAGGTATCCGATAAGATTATTATTATTCCCCGTATATACACAAACAAGCCGAGAACAACAGGTCAGGGCTATAAGGGTATGCTTCATCAGCCTGACCCCGAGGCAAAGCCCGATATGTATAAGGGCATCGTTGCAATCCGTGAGCTTCATCTGGCAGCTCTTCGCGATTACGATTTTTCTTGCGCCGATGAAATGCTCTACCCCGAAAACTACCGTTATCTTTCAGATCTTCTCTCTTACGTTGCAGTAGGTGCACGTTCTGTTGAAAACCAACAGCACAGACTTGTTGCAAGCGGTATCAGCGCTCCTGTCGGAATGAAGAATCCCACAGGCGGAGATCTCGGTGTTATGATGAATTCAATAACAGCTGCACAGAACAGTCATACCTTCCTTTACAGAGGCTGGGAAGTAACAAGCTCAGGAAACCCTTATGCGCACGCAATCCTCCGAGGCTATATTGATTATGCGGGAAGAAGCATCTCAAACTATCATTACGAGGATCTTTTATGGGTAAGAGAATTATATGAAAAATCAAAGCTTTCCAATCCTTCGGTAATTGTTGATACAAATCATAACAACTCAGGCAAAAAGTACCTTGAGCAGATAAGAATTGCCAAGGACGTAGTTCACAGCCGTAACCAGAATAACGACATAAAGCAGCTTGTCAAGGGTCTTATGATTGAAAGCTATATTGAAGACGGCGCTCAGGGTGTCGGAGAAGGCATTTTCGGTAAATCCATTACAGACCCCTGCCTCGGATGGGAAAAGACCGAAAAGCTGATTCTTGAGATTGCGGATAAACTGTAAGATATCGGATTCGGGTGATAAAATGGCAAACAAACTTGAAGAAGCAAGACGTATAATAGACGAAGCGGATGCACAAATGGCAGAACTTTTTGTAAAGCGTATGAGAGCTGCCGAAGCGGTTTACGAATACAAAAAGGACTTCGGTCTGCCCATATATGATAAAAAACGTGAGGATGCGGTAATCGAAGCCAACTCCTGCCGTATTGAGGATGAAGCACTCAGAAGCTATTACGTTGATTATATGAAAAAGGTGACATCTCTGTCACGTGCATATCAGAACCGCTTACAAAGCGGACTTAAGGTTGCCTACAGCGGTGTTGAAGGCGCATTTGCCCACATTGCCGCAGGCAGAATATTCCCGCAGGGTAACCGTGTATCATACAGTGATTTCAAGGCAGCCTACAATTCCGTAGTCAGCGGTGAAAGCGACGTTGCCGTGCTTCCCATTGAAAACAGCTACGCCGGCGAAGTGGGACAGACCCTGGACCTTATATTCTCGGGAACGCTTTATATCAACGGAATATACGAGCTTGAAATTCATCAGAATCTTCTCGGCATACAAGGCGCAACAATAGACGACATAAGAAAGGTAACAAGCCATCCTCAGGCTCTCAGCCAATGCCATGACTACATTGAGCTGCACGGCTTTGAAGCTGAGGATGCAACAAACACCGCTCTTGCAGCAAAATCCGTAGCAGATGCAGGAGATAAATCTTATGCGGCAATAGCAAGTGCGGAAACTGCAGAATTATACGGACTTAAGGTTCTTGAATACAATATCAATAAAAGTGCGGAAAATACAACCCGTTTTGCAGTTCTATCCAAAACCAAAGCTGAATCTCCCGTACTTTCAAGCACCATTCTTATGCTGACCGTAAAGCATGAGGCAGGCTCACTTGCCAATGCAATAAGCATCATAGCAAAATACGGATATAATATGACTGCGCTCAGAAGCAGACCTATGAAAACGCACTCCTGGCAATATTATTTCTATATTGAAATTGACGGCAGAACCGACAGTGATAACGGTAAAAAAATGCTTAATGAACTAAGTAAGGTCTGCGATACCGTAAAGACTGCAGGCTCTTTTGCCCCTCATACTGAGATTTAATAAAATTCATATACTCTAAAAAACGGACTGTAAAAAACTCTCGTTCTTTACAGTCCGTACTGTTTTATCTCATACCGCCGAAGAAATCTTCAAAATACTGATTGAAGTAATCCTCATAGCTTCCGGGGTAGCTGCCGCCGGGAATCTGTGAAGCGGTGGTTTCCTCTTCTGTTGCAAAGGAATCACCTCTGTCTTCAACAAGCGTTACCGTAATATCAAACTCTTCAGAGGAATAGTCCTTATTGATTCGCACAATTGAAAGAGTAAGCTTATCGCCAACATCAGAGTTTTCAATGTATTCGGAAAGGAAGGAAGGAGTATCGAGAGGCTTGCCGTTTACCGCAACAATCATATCTCCTGCCTGAGCCTTTGTATTTACAAGGGCACTGTCAGCGGCAATTTCATAAATAACTATAGAGCCTGAGGGAAGCCCCTTAATTGCAACGAACATACCGTAAGTGCTGTATTCGCTTGCAGGCACGTAAGTGATACCGAGCTTGGGTCTGTTGGAAACATAGCCGTGCTTCATAATTTCATTTACGATTTCAACGAAAACAGATGAAGGAACCGCAAATCCCATACCCTCGTACTCATCATCAACGATTTTCATTGAGTTGATACCGATAACCTGACCGAAGGCATTCACGAGAGCACCGCCGGAATTTCCGGGATTGATTGCTGATGTATGCTGGATACATTCTGTTGTATAGCCGGTTGAAGAGGAGCTTACGGGTCTGTCAAGGGCAGAAACCATACCGTTCGTAAAGGAGTTTGCAAATTCAACACCGCCGGGATTACCGATAGCATAAACAGGGTCACCCACTTCAATTTTTGAGGAATCGCCGATTTCTGCAAGAGTAAAGCCTGTTTCATTTATACGGATAACACCGATATCGGTTCTTGCATCAAAGCCCACAACCTCGGCATCATATTCCTTTCCGTCGTGAAGCTGAACACGTATAAAACCTGAGGATTCCCTGATAACGTGTGCACAGGTCACAATATAGGTATATTTTCCGTCCGTTGATTCTCTGAAAAGAACACCGGAGCCTTCAGATGCAAGTGTCTTCGACTTGTCATATACAAGGATACCTGCGGAGGAAGGAAGAACCTTCTTAAAAATACTCTTGGGAGTAAGCTCTCCCTCTGTATCTGATGTTTCCCCGGTTACCGGTGAAGCATTAGTTGCAAATTCCTCAAAATCGGACACTCCGCCTGTTGTTTCTTCGGGCGTATTCACGTGAGTATCATTATCCCCTATAGCAATGCCTATAAGCGCAATTACAAGAAAGAGAGCAAGAACACCTGCAACAATGCCGAACATTTTTGATCCCTTTGCTTTTTTGTTGTTTGAGCCGCCTCCTGCAGGATAAGCATAGCCACCCTGAGGCTTTCCGTAAGGATAAGCTCCGTTATTTGCGGAATTACCGCTATAATTATTATTTCCGTAAGGATAAGCTCCGTTATTTGAGTAAGGATACTGACTGCCGTTTCCGGAAGCATTATAGCCCGAAGAATCTGTATTCTGACTGTAAGGATATGCTCTTCCGTTTCCGTAAGGAGCCTGATTTCCGTAGGAATAGGGATTGACATTCTGATTATTCATATTCTGCACGGGAGGCTGATACACGGGAGTGGCTTCCTGCTCGCATTTTTCTTCCGCTTCTGCCTTTGCGGCTTCTGCCGTCTCCGACTGAACCTCTTCGAAAACAACTTCCTTTGCAGCTGCCTCTTCATTCGAAGCATTGTTTTCTGTTTCTTCAGGGGGATTGTTTACGGGTTCGCCCCAGATATTCTCATTCATAGATTATATTTCCTTTCATTAAGCTGAGAGCATAATAGTGTATAAACTTTAAATAAATATTAAAAAATTTAACAAATTATTACTGTAACGGCAGTCTTACAATAAACTCGGTAAATTCATTTTCTTCGGCTTCAAGCGTTATTGTACCCTTATGAAGCTCTATAATGCTTTTTACAATATACAGTCCCATTCCGAAGCTCTTTGCATCAAGTCCTCTGGATTTATCCGCTTTATAAAATCTGTCGAAAATAAGTCCTTTTTCGTTGTCCTTTATACCTCTGCCCGTATTTCGGACTGAGAATACGGCTTCCTTTTTTTCTTCATATACAGAAACAGTGATAACTCCGCCGTTTTCGGTAAATTTTACGGCATTATCAATAAGGTTATAGATAATCTGAGTTATAAGAGTTTCGTCAGCCGTAATCACAACATTTTCAAGAGTGCCGAGACCTACTACATCAATATTCTTGTCATTTATAAACTTTTCAAACCCGATAATTGTTTTTATAAAAATTTCTCTGAGAGAAAAGACGGAGGTATTGAGAGTAAGCTTACCTGCTTCAATCTTCGACATATTAAGCATTGCAACAACAAGACGTGAAAGACGCTTAACCTCATCGGATACAATAACAAGGTATTTCTGAGATTCCTCGGGAGAAATTGTACCGTCAAGCATACCGTCAACAAAGCCGCTGATAACCGTCATGGGAGTTTTCAGCTCGTGGGAAACGTTTGCAACAAAGCTGCTTCGTGATTCCTCAAGCACGGCAAGGTTGTCTGCCATCTTATTAACGGAGTCAACAAGCTGTGTAAGCTCATTATAAACATCCGCAGTATTGATTCTTGCAGTAAAGTCACCGCCCGCATAATGCTTTGTGGCGGCAGTAATCTTTTTAAGAGGGCGGACCATTCTGTATGAAAAAATTACCGAGAGAATAAAACAGAGACCGAGTGCAACTATACTTGAAAAAATCTGAATTCTGAGAAATTCTGTTGTATACGGCAAAAATGCCACACTTTCGGGCTGTACGGCAATAAGATACAGACTGTCTCCCCTGATATTAACGGTAACGGCACCGAGAAGATAGTTTTCATCAGAAACGCCGTTAAGAGTTCCCTCAAATGAATACCCGCTTTTACCGGCAAAAGATATCTCTGCCAGCATATCGTGAGGGAAACAGATATCCTTATGCCGGTTACACACATCATCCGTGATTTCATCATCTGTACCGACTGATAAATCACTGCAAATAATCACTCTGCCGTCAGAATCCGTTACAAACAAAGAGGAATCGGAGGCATTTGCAACTGTCTGCACTATATTTTTGATATACTGCAAAGAGCTTTCCGAATCAGCATTAAAATCCGCTCCTGCTTTTTCGGCATATAATTCAACGCTCTGAGATACACTCAGAGCGTCTTCATTAAGAGCTGTGAGCCTATCTGTTTTCCAGAAATTCAGAAAGAAAAACAATATGGCAAAGCTTGAAATGGTAAGGCACACAATAACAGAAATTGATGTCCGTATAAAATACCATTTAAACATACTGCCGGAACGGCGTTTTCTTAAAGGTCTCATAACAACTTTAGCTCACTTGATATAATAATTTAAACCTTATTTTGTTTCAAATTTATAGCCTACGCTCCATACCGTGCGAAGCTCCCACTTATCGGAAACGCCTTCAAGCTTTTCACGGAGCCTCTTGATATGCACGTCGACAGTTCTTGAGTCGCCGTAATAGTCAAAACCCCAGACCTCATCAAGCAGCTGATCTCTCGTAAAAACACGGTTGGGATTGCTTGCGAGGTGGAAAAGGAGCTCGAGCTCCTTGGGCGGTGCATCCACGTGAACACCGTTTACCTTCATTTCATAGTTTGTAATGCTGACAAAAAGATTGTCAAAGGTTACTTCCTTAGGAGCTTCTGCCGCAGGAGCAAGCGCTCTTCTGAGAACAGCCTTTATTCGGGCAACAACCTCCTTGGAATCAAAGGGCTTGACGATATAGTCGTCTGCACCGAGCTCAAGACCGAGAATCTTGTCAAAGGTTTCACCCTTTGCCGAAATCATTATAATCGGCACATCGCTCGACTGTCTGATTTTTCTGCAGACCTGCCAGCCGTCAAGCTTCGGAAGCATAATATCAAGAAGAACAAGTGAAGGCTTTACCGTGTCAATGCTTTCAACTGCGGCAATGCCGTCATTGACAATTACGGGCGTATAACCCTCTTTTGAAAGATACAGCCTTAAAAGCTCACAGATATTAGCATCATCGTCAACAACAAGTATCTTTTCATTCATTTATTTTTCCTCCCCCGGGGAAAATAATTTTCCGTTTCACGGAATTATATAAAAACAAAAAAGGCACTTGGTGAAGCCGTTCATCAAGTGCCGGAAACGGCCGATATTTAACCGAAAGTTATTGTACTGTCATCTCCGTACTGAAGATTTTCAATTAAACTGAGACCGGGAATACCTTCAATTTCAGCATCCGCAACAGAGCCGATTTCATCAAGAACGGAAATAAAGAACTCATCATTGCGAACAGGTGCGTTATCCTCTGCGATGTTTTCTTCTCCGCCGTCAAAGGTTGGTGCAATAAAGGAAACAACACCTGAAAGACCTGCAGGAAGAGAGGTATAGGCTTTGTCAAGTATATCGGATATTACGGAATTTACACCGATAGAGGAAAGAATTCCCGCAACAAGTGAGTCACCCGAAACAAAGGAATTACCGGATGTACCGGGAGCGGTAACGGGCTCGTCACCCTCAATACCTGCATATGTTCCCTGAGTGATGTGTATCTTGTAGGTACACTTTGAAGAAAGACTGCTGCCGCTTGCAGTAACCGTGATAACAAGCTCCTGCTCGGGAAGCTCGGGATCTATTGCAATTTCATTGTAGTAGTTATTTTTAACGGGCTTTCCGTTTACGCTGACGATACAGCTGTATGCGGTATCGGTGGCATAGGCTGTGGGATAAATCCAAAGGCTTGAGCGTCTTGAGCTGAGCACTGCACTGTAATTAAATATGTCAGCGTAGAAATCCTCACTCGAAACATCAAATTCATGAGTGTTTTCGGCTACGAGTCTGAATGCCTCTTCATAGGATGCATTATCTTCCCTTACGGAAAGACCGCCCTTCTTACCGAGAAGCTGAAGCATATAGAATGCAGTTGTTCCGTTTTCAAGGTGAGAAGCAAGCTTTACACTGTCAATAACAACAGAATACTTTTTACCGAGAAGAGCTGCAATGTATTTTGCCTTGAGTGAATCAAAGGATGAATCACTGTCAACAGAAATGCCCTGTGCCTTAACGGTCATAACAGCCATAAGTCTGTAAACCTCATCCTCAGCAGTATCACGGCTGACCTCATATCCGTTTGACCAGAGAGAAAGCTTAGAGGCTGCAAGGATATATTCGTCAAGAGAAAGAATTGAGCTCGAGGGCATCCATTCTTTAAGGGACTCAATGTTCATTCCCGTAAGAGTTGCAAGATAAGAAACAACAGCCTCCTCAAGGTCTGCGCCGACAGCAAAGGATGAACCGAGAGAGCCCGTAACCATTGCAGAGAAGAGTGCTCTGGCAATTATAAGCTCATCAGAGCCGGGATTTTCGGGATAATCAATTCCGACACCCTCAAGATATTCCCTGATATCTGCGTCGCTGACGTCAGCAGCAAGCAGGTCTGAGCTTGAATTAAGCATTTCAAAGAAATATATGTAGCCTGCCCTCTGCGAGCCTAAATCCAGGTTATACAGAGAAACGAAATAATCAACGTCTTTCCTGAAGCTCTCGGGAGTTTCGGTATAAGGATATTCGGGCTCGGGCACAAGAGTCACTCTCTGAGCCATACCCTCAACCGTTGTCATATCCTCTTTAATTACAAGATCGGTAAGCCATGCGATATCTGCCTCATTGTAATCATACTGTGTTTCAAAGGGAAGAATTGCCGCTGCCGCAAAAAGATCTGCAGACAAAAGAGCAACGCATAAAGCAACACATATGACCTTAAAAAGAAGCTTTTTCTTTGACACAACCGCACCTCCGATTCTTAGAATTTAAAATACACAGATATTATAACAAAATAAACATATTTGTCAAGTAATTTAGCAAGATTTTATGCGGTAAAATCTGTTTTTACAGAGAAAACTCATATACGGTTTCCGACACGTACTTCTCACCCGCCTTATAAAGACAAGAGGGGAAATCTGAATGGTGGGGAGTATCGGGATAGAACTGAGTCTCAAGGCAGAAGCCGCTTCTCTTTTCCATAGGTACACCGTTTTTGCCGACAATACCCTTAAGGAAATTACCTGCATAGAACTGCACACCGGGCAGAGTTGTATAAACATTCATTTTTATGCCGCTGAGATCTCCCTTAGCCGTTGCGATTTTACGAAGCGTACCGTCATAACCGTTTATGCAGAAATTATGGTCATATCCGCCCGTATACTGAAGCTGAATATGGCTGTCGTCAATATCCTTACCGATAACTCTTTCTGTTCTGAAATCAAAGGCAGTGCCTTCAACGGGAATATTTCTGCCGGTGGGAATACTGTTCTCATCAACCTCGGTTATAAGGTCAGCATCAATTGAAAGGGTATGCCCGAGAATATCGCCGTTATCATAACCGTTAAGATTGAAATATGCGTGATTCGTGAAATTAAGGTAGGTATCCTTTGTTGAAACAGCCTCATACTTTATGTGAAGCTTATTATCGTCCCCGAGTCTGTAAATAACCTTAACTTCCTTTTCACCGGGGAAGCCGTGGGCACCGTCTGCCTGAACGTAGGAGAATTCAACGCTGTCGGAATCGGTTACTATTGCTTTCCAGAGAGAAAGTCCGAGCTCACCGCCCGAATGAAGACAGGTTATACCTTTTTCATTTGCGGTAAGAGAATATTTTTCTCCGTTGATTTCGATTGAAGCTCCGCCGATTCGGTTACATACGGGACCGACAACAACCCCCTGATAGTCAGAAAGCTCAAGACAGTCCTTAACGCTGTCGAAGCACAGGAGCACGTCTCTGAGAGAACCGTCCTTATCCTTCATTTCAAAGGAACGAAGGGTTGCTCCGAGGGTTATAATATGAGCCGATGCCTCAGATGAATTTGTGATAATATATTCGTAAACCTCTCTGCCGTCAGGCATATTGCCGAAAAGTACGCGCTCAACTGACATTATGAAAATCTCCTTTAAATTTAAGTTTAATTCCAAATATTTATTTTAATATAGTAAAAACCAAATGTCAAGGAAAGGATTTTTCCGGAATATAAATCAAAAGTATTTATGAATAATTATGCAACAGAAAATGAATATTTTGTTAATTTGAATAAAAATCTCGAGATACTTTCTTCGCAAGAGGAAAATATTTTATCTTGACTATATATTATATATGCGATATACTTATTATGTATAATTTTTAAGGTGGACAGTTATGAGCTTTATTGAACTTGAATCAGTTTACAAAAAATATCAGATGGGCGAAGTCACCATCAATGCACTTGACGGAGTTTCCTTCTCTGTCGAGGAGGGTGAGCTTTGTATGGTTGTCGGTCCCAGCGGCGCCGGCAAAACAACCGTGCTTAACATTCTCGGAGGAATTGATGCCTGCGACGACGGTAAGGTAAGAGTAGGCGGCGATCTTATAAATCAGTTCAACGAGAAAAGACTTGCAACCTACCGCAGACACGATGTAGGCTTCGTTTTCCAGTTCTACAACCTTGTGCCCAACCTGACGGCACTTGAAAACGTAGAGCTGGCATCCCAGATAAGCAATAAAGCC
>JAZNAI010000270.1:0-5685 GCA_045586465.1 Acutalibacteraceae bacterium
ATATATACAAGACTTACTTGCTTTTTATTAAAAATAATAGTAAAATTATTATGATTATGCAGGCGTGACGGGTGCAGCTCCCGTCAGCCTGAGTTAAGGGGGATTTTATGAAAACCATTAAGCTTAAAAATTCTCTTGCAAGAGAAATAAAGATTTACGGAAAATATGACTCTTCCGTTCCCAAGGGAGCTTTTTCCGTAAAGAGCGGCGCTCCCGATTTGTCGGGTGTGTTATATCCGCTTCCTTCCCGAAAGAAGGATTATACCTGTTTTGCGAAATACGGCAATGTGCTGTGGATGGGTGCGCCCAACGGACTTACCCGTTATGATGAAAATGCAGAGTATGAAATTGATAAAGTGCAGTATTTCTCAGCTTCCCGTGACCTTCCCGACAATGACGTAAAGGCAATTTACGTAGAAGAGGGCGAAAAAGAGAGCGTCTGGGTAAAGACAGCTACGGGAATTACAAATATTGTTCTCACTGAGATGTCCTGTGAGGAAAAGGCATTAAGACTTACCGAGGAAACCGAAAAATACGTATCCCGCCGAGGTATGTGTACACAGAGAAATCTTACAGTACCCCGTGAGCTTTCCTCTGTTGTGCCTTACGGACATTCAGACAACTCAGGTACCTTTACCTGCGGATTTGCTATAGGAGAGCTTTGCAAGTATGCAGTTTATAAGAAGAAGTACGGCGCTTCTGACGAAAGAACCGTTGCCGCTAAAAAGAGTGCAATAAGAGCCTCCGAGGCATGTCAGCTTCTTATGTATATTCCCGGCCGTGGTGACGGCTTTGTTGCAAGAACCTATGTTGTACCCACAGAGCCCGTACCCGATGACGGTCTTTTCTATAAGAAAATCGGTGATAAGGCAGTTGTGCTTCCCACAACCGATGCCAAGAAAAAGGGACTTGCGGGCAAGGAAATCTATGCCGGTGCTCCCATTCCCGAAAGACTTTCACACCTTTATACAGACCTCGGCTACTCTCACGACGGTATTGTTTATAAGGGAGATACAAGCTCCGATGAAATCACCCTTCACTATCTCTTTATGTATTTCTTCCACGAGATTATGGGTGAGGAAGACCTCGAGCTTGATGAAATTGTAAAGACTGCGGCAAAGAATACAATGACGCACATCATTGAACACGGCTTCGAATTCCACGAGACCTCAACGGGCAAGCCTACAACCTGGGCAAAGTGGAGCAAGGCTTACTTTGAGACACTTCTCGGCTGGTCCGACGGCTGTCTTAATGCTGCAGAGCTTCTTATGTACCTTAAGGTTACAATGCACATCACGGGCGAAAAGGGCTTGTGGGAGGAAACCTACAATAAGCTTGTGAATGAAGAAGGTTATGCAAGACTTACCTCTCTTCATAAGGAGCGTTTCCATATTTCCGCACTTCTTGAGGGCGGTGAGGACGTTGAAGGACTTATGTACGGCGACAATATGCTTGCAACAAGTGCTTACTGGCTTCTTTGTACCCTTGAAGAGGATGAGAAGTTAAGAGAGCTTTACAAAAACGGCTACAGAGGCTGGAACGGTACTTTCCGCCGTGAGCACAACCCTGCTTACGATATCCCTTATATGCTTTCATGCCCCGAGGATGAAATTGATACCGATGCACTTGCTGACTGGTTCAGACGTGTGGGTATCACAAGGCTTGTAACGTCTGTAAGCCTCTCATCACGTCAGGACGTGCCCTGCCGTAAGAGAATGGGCGGAGAAAAGGAAGCATCATGGAGACTTTGCCCCGATGAGTTCCCCATTTCAAAATATGACAGATGCCCTTATACATACAAGGACCACGACGGCGGAAGAGACTGCTATCAGGTTGAAAGCTGCTACGTTTATACATTTGCTTACTGGCTCGGAAGATACGCAGGGCTTATAGAGGAGGAATAAAAAATGGCTGATACATCAAGAATACATCTCGTAGGCAATGCTCACCTTGACCCCATATGGCTGTGGCGCTGGCAGGAGGGCTGCGGTGAGGTTCTTCAGACCTTCAGAAGCGCACTTGACAGACTTAATGAATATAACGACTTTATTTTCACCTGCTCCTCTGCCGCTTATTATAAGTGGGTTGAGGAAATCGACCCCGATATGTTCGCTGAAATTACGGAAAGAGTAAAGCAGGGCAGATGGATACCCGTAAACGGCTGGTGGGTACAGCCCGACTGCAATATGCCCTCAGGGGAATCCTTTGCCCGTCAGGCACTTTATTCACAGCTTTATTACTATGAAAAGTTCGGCAAAATCTGCACAACAGGCTATAATGTAGACTCCTTCGGTCACAACGCTATGATGCCGCAGCTTCTTTTCAAGGGCGGTATGACAAACTATGTTTTCCAGAGACCCACTCCCAACGAGAATCCGAATATCCCCGTAACCTTCCTCTGGGAGAGCATGGACGGCTCAAGGGTTCTTACCTACCGTCTTCCCCACGGCTATGCAGACCACGGCAAGAACGCAATTGATTCGGGACTGGACTGTGCCGAAAAGTTCATTAATGAAACAGGCCACGGTATGATGCTGTTCTACGGTGTCGGAAACCACGGCGGCGGCCCCACAAGAGGAGATATCGAATATCTTAAGGAAAATATGACACGTGAGGGCTGGCATAAATTACAGTTCTCATCCCCCGATATGTACTTTAAGGCTCTGACCTTACAGTTCCCCGACCTTCCCTTATGGAAGGACGAATTACAGCACCACGCAAGCGGCTGCTACAGTGCAACAAGCCTTGTAAAGAAGCTTAACCGTCAGGCTGAAAATTCACTTTTTGCTTCCGAAGCCTTCTCAACGGTTGCAAATAAGGAATATCAGATGACTGCTAAAACAGAGGACTTCAGGACTGCCTGGCGTGAGGTCTGCTTCAATCAGTTCCACGACATTCTCTGCGGCTGTTCCATAATGGAAGCCTATGATGACGTAAGAGATTCTATGGGACACGCTATGAATCTTTCCTCCAAGATTTACAATGAAGCAGTTCTTCGAATCGCAAGAAAAATTGACACCTGGGTTGACGGTGTTTCAGACCCCGTCTGCACGGAAGTCAGAAATCAGTCCTGCGGTAATTTCCCCCGTCCCGTTGTTGTGTTCAATCCCCATTCCTTTGATATAGAGGTGGCTGTACGTGCCTACAACGCTTCAAGCAAGGTAACAGACTGTGAGGGTAAGGACGTTCCCTTCCAGAATGTGCGCTCCTCCCGTTCAAACGATTCTCATATGGATACCTGCTTTATTGCAAAGGTGCCGGCACTCGGCTACAGCACCTACTGGCTTACCTGGTGGAGAGAAAATGACGAGGTAAAGAGCATTTCCTCTGACGTAACAGCTGACGGTCTTACAATTGAAAATAAATTTATAAAGGCTGTCTTCTCCGAAAAGACAGGCGCAATCGTAAGCCTTATCAATAAGGAAACAGGCTTCGATTATGCAAGTGAAGAAAAGCCCGTTGCAGTTCCCACGGTAATTGACGACAGTGACACGGATACCTGGGCACACAATGTGTTTACCTTCCACAATGTAAAGGGCACAATGGAGCTTGAAGGCATCGAGCTTGTTGAAAATGGTCCTGCCCGTGCGGTAGTAAGAGTAAAGCATAAATTCGGTGAATCCCACCTTTCTCAGGACTTTATTCTTGCTTCCGACTCAAAGGTGCTTCGTGTTAAGTGTAAGGCTATATGGCAGGAAAAGTTCACTATGCTTAAAATGTCCTTCCCCGTGGACGGAGACAATGCAGAGAATACCTACGAAATTCCCGCAGGCTTCATAAGAAGACCCGTAAACGGTGAGGAGGAGCCTGCTCAGCGTTGGGGTGCAATTTCTGTTGACAATGACGGAGAGAGAAGAACGCTTGCAGTTCTTAATGACAGCAAGTATTCCTACGACTGCAAGGGAAATGACCTTCGCATAACTCTTATGAGAAATGTTATTTTTGCAGACCACTATTCACACCGTCCCGCAGCAGACTTTAACTTCACGGACGAAGGCAAGCAGACCTTCGAATACGGCATTTTCCTCTGTGACGGGGAACCCGAAATGAACGGCATCACCAAGGAAGCCGCCCTCTTCAATGTCCGTCCCGTGCTCGTTCCCGAAAGCTATCACAAGGGCACCGAGCCTCAGCAGAAGAGATTTATCTACTGTAATAAGGAAAACGTCATTATGACTGCATTTAAATTAGCAGAGGACGGCTCAGGCGACGTTGTTATGAGATTTTCTGAAACCTCAGGCAAAGAAACAAGAGCTGCTATTGTCTGCGATATGCTTGACTGCGGATTCAAGGCAGACTTCCTTCCCTGTGAAATCAAAACCTTCCGTGTAGACGCAGAAGGACGTGTAACCGAAGAAAACTTCCTCGAAGGAAATATAAAGTAATTCGGAATTCGGAGATTATACTGATTTACAGTTGTAATTGCTCTTGGATGATATAATGTAAACTTTACATTGTAGGGGATGGCGTCCCCGACATCCCGAAAAACAAAAGTGCAGAAGTTTTTACGCTTCTGCACTTAATTTTTTGTATAATGCTGACCGCAAGGTCCCGAAACATTTTCCGAAGGAAAATATTTCACTGATGCGGAGCATCAATTTCATTGCGGAGCAATTTCACTTATAGCGAAGCTATAAATTTCACTATCATAAATTACAGAGCGGTAAGCTCTGAATTTATGATTACTCCGCCCATGTGCCGTTTTCGAAAATCTTAGTGGCCTTTCCGTCCTTGTAACCCGTGATTTCCATATCGTCGGCACCAATCATAAAGTCAACGTGAATCATACTGTCGTTGATTCCGAGAGCTCGGCACTCCTCGTTAGTCATATCAAGGTGACCGTCAATTGTGTCGTTGTAGCCGGCACCGAGTGCTATGTGACAGCTTGCATTTTCATCGAAAAGTGTTTCGTAGAATAAAATTCCGCTTTCACTTATGGGGCTGTTCTTGGGGATGAGGGCGAGCTCACCGAGCATTGAGGCGGTTTCGTCCATTGTAATCATCTTTGTAAGAAGTGACTGACCCTTTTCGGCATCCCATTCAACAGCCTTGCCGTCCTTGAAATTAATCCAGAAGTTCTCTATAAGCTGACCCTCATAGGAAAGAGGCATGGTGGAAACAACCTTGCCCTCTGCCTTACCTGCAATGGGGGAGGTGAATACCTCCTCTGTGGGCATATTTGGATTGAAAACAACTCCCTGCTTTGTCTTCTCGGCTCCTCCGCACCAATGTCCCTGGGGGATAAGCCATGCCTTGAAGTCCGTGCCGTTCCCGCTCTTGTAATGAAGATAGTCGAATTTATAGGAATTGAGCCATTCGCACTTCTCTCTGAGGGTCTTGTTGTGCTCCTCCCATTCTGCCACGGGGTCATTATCCTCGGTAACGTGCACGGTCCTGAGAATTGCATCCCATAATTTATTATATGCCTGATATTTTGTAAGAGAGGGGAACACCTTCTTTGCCCATTCGTAGGAGGGTACGGCGGCAATTGTCCACTGATGGCGGTTTTCAATAGCATCTCTGTAGGGCTTAATAATGGGATAACGTGCAATTCTTGCCTTTTGCATCTTTTCCTGATTAACACCCTTAAGTCCGTCGGGATCCTCGCTGATAATGTAAATACGGCAGGGAAGCTCCTCGGTCATTAATTTAAGCTTTTCCTCCTCCCACTTTTCAAAGTCGGAT
>JAZNAI010000271.1:0-3842 GCA_045586465.1 Acutalibacteraceae bacterium
GCACAGTGGTTATAGTGTCCCACGACAGATATTTTCTTGATAAAACCACAAGCCGTACACTTGAAATAAGTGCAAAAAAGCTTTATCAGGGTAAAGGTGCGTATTCCGAGTATATGAAGACTAAGGAGCTTCGTCTTGAATCGGACCGCCGTGAATACGAAAAGGCACAGCTTGAAATCAAGCGTATAGAAAAAATGATTGAACAGCAAACACAGTTCAACCAGGAAAGAAATTATATTACAATTGCAAGTAAGGAAAAGCAGATTGAAAGAATAAAGGCCGCAATGCCCGAAATTCCCCCGAAGGAACGCACCGTGAAGCTTCGCTTCTCAGAGTGCGTGAGAGCAGGGGATGAGGTTCTCATTGCCGAAAATCTCACTAAGTCCTATGACGGAAAAACGCTTTTCAGCGGTGTGTCAATTAAGATGTACCGAGGTGAAAAGGTGTTTATCTTAGGGCCTAACGGATGCGGAAAAACCACGCTTTTAGGACTTATTACCAATAAGATTCCCAAGGATGAGGGACTTTCACGCTTCGGCTATAACGTAAATGTCGGCTACTTTGAACAGACACAGAAAACCCTTATGTCGGACAAGACCGTGATAGAAGAGCTGTACGACAGATTCCCCACGAAAACGGTATCGGAGCTCAGAGGATATCTCGGTGCATTCAACTTCAAGAATGACGATATCGAGAAGCTTATGCAGGATTTGTCGGGCGGTGAAAGGGCAAGAATTGCACTTCTTATACTTATTCTTAAAAAGCCGAATTTTCTTATTCTCGACGAGCCTACAAACCATCTTGATTTTCAGTCAAGAGAGGTGCTTGAGGAGGCGCTGGGGGAGTATGACGGCACAATACTGTGCGTATCCCACGACCGTTATTTCGTAAACCGACTTGCCTCGAGAATTCTTTATTTCGACGGGGAGCATGTAACCTCCTACGACGGCAATTACGACGATTATCTTTCGGTAATTGCAGAAAGGGCACAGACTGCATCCCCAGAAAAGGCACCTAAAAAGGTCAATGACTATAAGCTCAGAAAAGAGCTTGAAAGTCAGGAGAGAAAGAGAAAAACACGGCTTTTAAGGCTTGAAAAGGAGCTTGAAGAGGCACAGACAAAGAGGGATGAGCTGAACAGTCTGCTCTCGACCCCCGAAACAGCGGCAGATTTCGAAAAGGTTATGGAACTGACCGCTGAGCTTCAGAAAATAAACGAGGCTATTGAGGAAATGGAAACAGAATGGCTTGAGCTGTCGGAATAAAAGGAAATTTTGCACTTGCAACCGTCAGTTGACACATTTTAAGCCTGACTTGATAGACAAAAGCCTTATAATATGCTATATTTCAGATGACAGATACGCTTTGTCATCTGATTTTTTTGTATCGGAGGAGAAATTATGAACCTCGGTGAGAGAATATATGAGCTGAGAAGCAGGGCAGGGCTTTCTCAGGGAGAGCTTGCAGACGGCCTCGGAGTTTCAAGACAGGCAGTTTCAAAATGGGAAAATAACAGCTCTGTACCTGACCTTGATAAGCTCCTTAAAATGAGTGAAATATTTTCCGTAAGCCTTGATGAGCTTGTAAAGGGTGAGGGTTTTAAGGAAATAACAAGAGTAAGGGAAGCAGAAACGCCCGTTGAGGTGAAGCCTCAGACGGAGGAAAAGGCTTCATCGGTGCAGACGGACGGCAGATTTCCCGTAAGAAAAATTTTTGCCTTAATATTTTTCGGACTTACTCTGCTTACTGCGGTGCTGTCACTTGCCGTGGAAGATATAGATATATTAACGTTGTGTATTCCCTTTGTGTGCCTCGGTCTTATCTGCTGGTTCTCGAAAAATTATGCAGGGCTTAACTGTCTCTGGTATGCTTATATTTTCTTTCAGTTTTATTCCGTTTTTATGATGGGCGGACTGAATTTCAGCATATACGCAATACGGCTTATGTTTTATGATATACGGTATCTGTTTATGGGACTCGGGGCACTTGCCTTGGCTTCCTTTATGATTATTTTTACTGTTCTGAAGGTAAAGAGCCGTCCCTTGAAAAAGCCGCAGAGAGCTAAAGCAGGAACAATTTTAAGCTGGGGAGCTTTTGGTTTATATTATGCTGTGTCTTTGCTTGTGGGATCTTTTCTTACGGATTCATTGGTTATAAGCCAACAGGAGCACAGTAAGCTGAACTCCGCACTTCAGATACTGAGCTTTGCCGATAATCTTTTGCCTGTCATACTTTTTACTGCAGCATTATCGTTTACCGTGAGATACATAAAATATGTAAAATCAAAAAAAGCATAAAACAGAAAAAAATATACGGACGGGTAAACCGTCCGCATATTTTTTATTGGGGGACGACAATCTCTAAGGTCATATCGTCCTTTGTTATTGCGTTAATGATGATTTCCTCTATGTATTCGCCCGTGACGACGGATTTGTAACGAAAAATTACCGTTGTGGCACCGGGGGAGACGGCTGTAAGCCTGAATTCGTACGCCGTAGCCTCCTCGTTATAGAATTCGGAGGAAAGTATTACCACGTTTTCGTTTTCTATTGTGCAGACCCATTTGCTGTGGGCGTTTTCATTGGCGTTGAGTATGAGCGTGGAGGAAGAGCCTGTACCTGTTATCTGCAAATTTGCGTCTACTGTTTCCGCTCCGTCGGTTACGGGCTCCTCAACAACGTTTTTGGATGACACGTGTGTCAGCACACCGCTTGCATAGACGTATTTCTTTTCCGTTGCGGTGGTGGTTGTAAATCTTTCGTATGCAGTTATTTCGTTTGTAACGGGGTCAAAATCGGGATTTGCAAGGCTTGAAAGGTCAGGCTGATAACGGAAGGTGCGCTCAGCATTATCCCACATAAAGCAGAAATAATATGAATTGAGCGTATCTCTGTAGTAGCAGACACCGAAATCGGTATATCCGTCAAAGTTCATATCGTCGAAGAGGGCAACGGGTTTACCGTCGGTCTTTGAAGGGGAGTAGCCTTCTGCGAAAATTGTGAATTTTCTCTCCTGATACTCGTCGAAAATAAGAAAATAATTGTCCTGGAAATAAATTACGAGCTTGCCGTAAACCTCGGACTGAAAATCTCCCGCACGCACGGCCTTGTCGGCAGAGAATTTAATTGTTACCTCCGTAGCGGCTGCCTCGGTTATTATTTCGGGGATGGTTGTTTCCTCGGGGACTGTTGTGTTTTCCGATTTCGGCTCCTCGGGGTTGTTCCATCCCGTTTTGTGTGAAGGCTCCTTATTACAACAGGTAAAAAGTGACAGTATAATTATTATCACGGCACAAAAAGCCGTCAGCTTTTTTAACATAAGAATTACTCCTTTCATAGAAGCTTACAGCTTATTTTAGCATTTTTTTATGTCATTTTCAACATAAATTGCTCAAAAAAACAGTTGTGTTTATAAAATACGTGTGTTATACTAACTTTAATAAATATACATATAAGGAGAATTTTTATGAAAAAGTTTTTAGCAGATTTTAAAGCCTTTGCCCTTAAGGGTAATATTGTTGATATGGCAATAGGTGTTGTTATCGGCGGTGCCTTCGGTAAAATTGTCACAAGCCTTGTAAACGACATCATCACGCCTCTTATAGGTCTTCTTACGGGAAATGTTTCTCTCGCTGAACTTAAGGTTATTCTTGCCCCTGCAGTGCTTGATGCTGCGGGTGAGGTTGTAACTCCCGAGCTTGCAATTACCTACGGTGCATTTTTACAGACAATTATTGATTTCCTTATTATCGCTCTTTCCATCTTCCTTGTTATGCGTATAGCTATGAATGCACACAAGAAGCTTGAAGAAATGAAGAAGAAGGAAGAGGAAGAGGCTCCTGC
>JAZNAI010000272.1:0-8847 GCA_045586465.1 Acutalibacteraceae bacterium
TTCAGAAGACTCTGGATCGCAAGAATTTCTGCAGGCTGCAAGGCTAACGGCATGAACTACTCAACATTTATGAACGGTCTCAAGAAGGCAAACATCAATCTCAACAGAAAGATGCTTTCCGAAATCGCAATTGCAGACCCCGCAGCATTCACAGCTCTTACAGAGCAGGCAAAGGCTGCCCTCAACTAATCGGTTGAACAAAAGGGAGGAACAAAAAGTTCCTTCCTTAATTTTTTTAAAACGATATTGCTATTGTTCGCAACTTGGAATATAATAATATCAGTTTATGAATCAGGGGTGGTAATATGTTGGCATATATGACAGCAAATGAAGCTGCTGAAAAGTGGAATATATCGCACAGAAGGGTTTTAACATTGTGCAAAGAAAATCGCATCTCAGATGTTGCGATGCTTGGTAATATGTGGATAATTCCCATTGATGCAAAAAAACCGGAAGATGCAAGAAGCTTTCGTTATGATATTTCTGACAAAAAAGCAGTAAAGCCTTTCTTAAAATGGGCAGGCGGTAAAGGTCAGCTTCTTAAAGAAATTGAACGGTATTATCCCTTTTCTGATAGCAGAATAACCAAATATGCCGAACCGTTTGTTGGCGGCGGAGCTGTGCTGTTTGACATTTTAAGCAAATATGAACTTAAAGAAATCTATATAAGTGATATCAATGCAGAACTTATAAATGCTTACAAAATTGTCCGTGACGAAGCGGATTTTCTGATTCGTATTCTTAAAGACAAGCAGGACGAATTTCTTTCTCTTTCTGATGATAGAAGAAAAGAGTATTACTATACTCAGCGAGAAAGATTCAATTGCCTTAAAGTTGAAGAAATATTCAATATCGAAATGGCAGCTCTGCTGATTTTTCTTAATAAAACCTGCTTTAACGGGCTTTACCGTGTAAACAAAAAGGGGCAATTTAATGTTCCGATGGGCTCATATAAAAATCCTTTGATTTGTGATGAAAAGAATCTCAGAGCAGCATCCGAAAAACTGCAAAATGTTACTATCGTATGCGGTGATTATAGGGAATCAGCTGATTTTATAGATGAAAACACATTTGTTTATTTTGATCCACCATACAGACCCATAACTGATACAGCAAGCTTCACGGCATATACGGAAAATTGCTTTAATGATGAAGAGCAGAGAGCTCTTTCAAGATTTGTTGATGAAATGCATGCAAAAGGTGCAAAAATCCTCGTCAGCAATTCCGACCCTAAAAACGCAAATGAAAATGACAACTTCTTTGAAGAAATTTACAGTATGCATAACATTACAACAGTAGAAGCTGTAAGAATGATTAACAGTAATGCAAATGCAAGAGGAAAAATAAAAGAACTGTTAATTAGTAACTTTTAAGGAGGTGCGTTGTTGTGACATATTTAGAGTTATCGCCATCAGATGAAAAAGATTATATCGAAAAATTTTATAATTCCTTTAAAACGGGAAGAGATTTTGAGTTGTTTTTAAATTATTTTTTGAAAACCGTTGGGTTTCAAGAAGTTGTCGTAACAAAATATGTGGGAGATAAAGGAATAGATTTGACTTGTTCAAAGGCTGGTATTGACCCACAAGGAATAGATACAATGAACTATTATGTTCAGGCGAAAAGATATAAAGCAAGCAATAAGGTTCAAGCCAAAGAGGTTCGAGATTTAAAAGGTTCAACTAAAAAAGATAGACAAGGAAATGTATTAAACAATAATTACATAAATTTGTTTATTACTACATCATCTTTTACAAAAGGGGCAATAGAAGAGGCCGAAAGCAATCCTAACATGCCTACTATATTAATTGATGGAAAAACATTGCTAAATATGTGTATAGATAATGGTATTGCATTTTCTTATAGGCCGGTATTTGATAAGGATATGATGAAAGAGATTCTATCTCAGAATGCTGAACAAAATGCAATTACGCAAGGTCATAGTGATTCTGAATATCTTGTGGAGCGTAATATAACAGCTAATGATATAAGGGCTAGAATTTTAATTATTCCACAAATAATTAAAAACTCTATTCAAGCCTCTGATTCTGCTATAGAGGTAAAAATTAACGGACAGCTTAAAACATTAAATTTGGATAAATCACATAGATATTTCGGTGGTATCACTCAAATATATAAAGATTGTGGTTTGATTAATCAAGAAAATGTTTTTGTGCAAAAACAATCTAAATGGAAAATAGTTGATGACACTATAGTTGTCGATATAGGGTAAGGGGAAATATTATGAGAAATTTTAACGAATGGTTATCAGGTTTTCGTGATAGTATAGCAGACTATGGCTATTACATAGACTTTGAAAAAGTTCACAGAAATGTTGATAGTATAAAGATTGAATTAAATATTTTGAATTCCCTTATCGGCTCAAAAAATATTGAAGAAGATTTTGAGAATTTATTAAAAAAGTATCCAGAGGTGCTGAAATGTATTCCTTTGCTTTTGGCGGTCAGAGCAAATGAGATTTATTGTCAGGACAAGAACGGTGGATGCTTATATCAATTTAACGGTTTCGCTAACGATATTGACAGTTACAAATATTTTATGAGAGAAACCGGTCTGTTTGATTTATTGGAAAATCATATTGTTAACAACTTGGTAGATTATGCTACAGGTGTTGAAACAGGTCTTGATTCTAACGGTCGTAAAAATCGTGGCGGACACCTTATGGAAGATTTAGTTGAAAGCTTTATTCAGAAAGCAGGATTTATTAAAGATGTCAACTATTTCAAAGAAATGTACATTCATCAGATAACTGATAAATGGGATATAGATTTATCTGCTATTTCAAATAAAGGAAAAATGGAAAAGCGTTTCGATTTTGTAATCAAAACGCCTGAAATGATTTATGGTATTGAAACCAACTTCTATGGTAGTGGTGGAAGTAAATTAAATGAAACAGCACGTAGTTATAAGACACTTGCTTGGGAAACCGAAGAAATAGACGGCTTCACATTTGTTTGGTTTACTGACGGAAAAGGTTGGATAAGTGCACGAAATAACCTCGAAGAAACATTTGATGTTATGCAGCACATCTACAATATTAAGGATTTGGAGAATGACATATTAAATACGTTAAAATGAGGTGTAAATATGGAAGAAATAGAAAAGATTGAGTTGTTTAAAAAAATTGATTTTGGCGATATTGATGCTAATGCGGACCCTAATTTAGACAAATATTTTATTGATAATAATTATTGGGAGTGTATTGTCGAATCATCAATTTATTATGTAATAGGAAAAAAAGGAACTGGAAAATCTGCGTTGTATAAAATGTTGGGAAGATATGCTGTTGATATGGGTGCAATGGTCTCTAATTGTGATTTCGGAGATTTTCCGTTTAATAAATTAATGCAGTTAAGTGATGATGATTTTTCAAAACCTAATCAGTATCAAAGCATTTGGGAACTTGTTATTTTAAATCAGTTTGTATCACTTGTAGTAAACACCGAAAATGTAGATATTGATAATGAATACTATAAAAAGCTAAAAAATTATTTTGACCAGTATCTTGGAGAAACGACTGATTTGCATAAATTATCATTAACTCGTGTGAAAAAGGAAGAATCGGCACTACGTTTATCAAAAGGTTTTTTTGAGTCTAGTTTTTCAGGTGGAAAAGAGAATGCAATAACATATGGAGATTCATTTTCCAATATAGCTGCAATTAACAGATCAATTTTGCAAACACTTTTGGAATATTTTAAAACGGCAGAATTTAATTCGTATATTGTCCAATTTGATAGATTGGATGACACTTATAATCAATATGCGGAAATAGATACATACATGCACGTTATAATTAGCCTTATGAAAACCGTCTATAAAATTAATAACTTGTTTAGAAGCGCAGGTATTTCATCGGTAAAAACAATTGTTTATATAAGAAGTGATATTATTGATGAAATCGGAAAAAGAGATTCCGAAAGTGCAAGGTGGGAAGATTTTTCATACAAACTTAATTGGGCGATCATTAATAAAAATGATTGGATTAATCCTCCATTAAAAGCTGTAATTGATAAACGTATTCTAACTTCTTTAGAATCTAGTGTTAAGTTTGAAGATATTTTAGATTCAAAGACAATTCGTATATCACGAACAGAAAATGTAACAGACGCTCAAGGGGATTCAAAATTATATATGGATGTACTTAAGTATATTGTTGAATTGACTATGCACAGACCAAGAGATATTATCAAGTTTTGCAAATGTATACAAAACGAAATTATGTCTTCTGAAAGCAAAAAGATAAATTATAGAACTATAAAAAATGCTGAAAAAGAATTTTGCTATTGGTTGGTTAATGCGGAAATTTCTAATGAAATAAATCCAATAATATCAAATATCGATGAACTATATGCATTTTTGCGTACTCTTGGTAGCAAACCTTTTTCGTTTAATGATTTTTATGTTAGATATAAAAGTTTTGATAAAAGTATTACGTCTATGGACAAAGATAAACTTATAGAATTTCTATACGATGTTGGAATTTTAATGAATTTTCATGTAAATAAGGGAAGAGTATATTTTAGATCGAAAATCCGAAATCGTGGTGCCGTTGATAGAACGATGAAACTAATGATACATCCGGGAGTGTGGAAAGGAATAAATGTTTAAGAAAATAACAAAATGGGAACCTGACGATTTTGAACTTGAGATGACCACGCATTGGACCTTTCCGAAAAGAGGAGATTGGGCAACTCACGATGCAAAGTGGCGGGGTAATTGGTCTCCGTATATACCAAGAAACATTATGCTTCGTTATTCTCAGGAAAACGATTTGGTTCTTGATCAGTTTGCAGGTGGCGGAACTACTCTTGTTGAGGCTAAGCTTCTTAACAGAAATATTATCGGTGTGGATGTAAACGATGTTGCTCTTGCTCGTTGTAAAGAGAAAACAGATTTTGAACACGAAGGTGCAAACGGTAAAGTCTATTTACATAAAGGTGATGCCCGAAATCTTAACTTTATTCCGGATGAAAGTATTGATCTGATATGCACTCATCCGCCATATGCCGATATTATTCAGTATAGCGAGGATATCCCCGAGGATTTGTCCTTACTGAAGGTTAAAGATTTCCTTGAGGAAATGAAAAAGGTGGCATCAGAAAGTTACCGTGTTTTAAAGAAGGACAAGTTCTGTGCAGTTCTTATGGGTGATACACGTCAAAAAGGTCATATGATACCTATGTCTTTTGAGGTTATGCGAATATTTGAAAATTCAGGGTTTAAGTTAAAAGAACTTATAATTAAGGAGCAGCATAACTGTAAGGCGACAGGATATTGGAAAACAAACAGCGTAAAATATAATTTTTTGTTGATTGCCCACGAGTACTTGTTTGTGTTCAAAAAATAATTGACAAATCCAAAAAAATAAATATAATGCTAATATAAAGGCAATGATCGGGAGAAGTAGTCGTTAAGGCGGTTACAGAGAGTGTGCGGCGGTGGAAAGCACATACTGAGCGTAGCGATGAATAACACCCGGGAGCTGCTTGCCCGAAAGGTTACTTAGTAGGGCTGCCGTATTCGTGCGTTAAGCGAAAAGCTTTTGATATGAAAGCGTAAGGGGCTCGTAAAGAGCAAGATAGGTGGTACCGCGGGTTACAGTTGCTCGTCCTATATCGGACGGACAACTGTTATTTTTTTACTGAAAGGAAATCTTTATGAAACACATCGACATCAAGGAAATTTTCACAAATGCAGACTTTATAGGTAAAAGCGTTACCGTCTGCGGTTGGGTAAGAACGGCAAGAGATTCCAAAAACGTAGGCTTTTTAGCTCTCAATGACGGTACTACTCTCAATCACTTACAGATAGTTATTGACAAGACCTCGGGAATTGAGGTTGACGCTGAGGCTACAAAGCTCGGTGCATCCGTAAAGGTAATCGGTACTGTTGTAAAGAACGAAAACAACGGCACGGTTGAAATCAATGCAGGGGAAATTATTCTTCTCGGTAAATGTCCCCCCGATTATCCTCTTCAGAAAAAGTTCCAGAAGCTTGAAACCTTAAGAGAAAATCCCCACATCCGTGTAAGAACAAACACCTTCAATGCAGTTTTCAGAGTGCGCTCCGTAATGGCAGCCGCTATTCACAGATATTTCCAGGACAGAGGTTACGTTTACGTTCACACTCCCCTTATCACAGGGTCCGACTGTGAGGGTGCAGGTGAAATGTTCAAGGTAACCACAATCGGTTATTCCGAGGACTACAAGAATGCGGAAGAATACTATGCAGACGATTTCTTCGGCAAGAAGGCAGGACTTTCCGTTTCAGGTCAGCTTGAAGGTGAGGTTGCCGCTATGGCAATGGGTAAAATCTATACCTTCGGTCCCTCCTTCAGAGCTGAAAAGAGCAATACTCTCCGTCACGTTGCGGAATTCTGGCACGTTGAACCCGAAATTGCCTTTGCAGAGCTTCCCGACCTTATTGAAATTGCAGAGGATATGATTAAGTACATTATCCGTGACTATATGGAAAAGTGTCCCGATGAATTGAAGTTCTTTGAGGAAAGATTTGAAAAGGGTCTTATAGAGAAGCTTCTCAACGTTGTAAACAATGACTTTGCCGTTGTTGATTACACGGATGCTATCGAAATTCTCAAGAAGGCAGACGTTAAGTTTGAGTTCCCCGTAGAATGGGGCTGTGACTTACAGTCCGAGCACGAAAGATATATCACGGAGCAGGTTTACAACAAGCCCGTATTCCTTATCAACTATCCCAAGGAGATCAAGTCCTTCTATATGAAGCAGAATGCTGACGGCAAGACAGTTGCCGCAACGGACCTTCTTGTTCCCGGTATCGGTGAAATCATCGGCGGCAGCGAAAGAGAGGCAGACCTTGATAAGCTCCTTGCCGCTATGAAGGCAAAGGGTATGGGAACAGAGGAATATTCCGACTATCTTGATCTTCGTAAGTACGGTACCGTTCCTCACTCAGGCTTCGGTCTCGGCTTCGAAAGAGTAATTATGTACTGCACAGGTATGGCTAATATCCGTGACGTTATCTTCTACCCCAGAACAGTAGGCAACATCAGATAAGGAGCTATTATGGCTAAAAGATTAGTTTTTCCCGAGGGGTATAAATCCTCTCTTACACAGAAGGATACCCAGAGGGCAATAAAGACAATAAAAGATACATTTCAGGTGAAGCTGGCAGAGGCTCTCAACCTTGATCGAGTAACCGCTCCTCTTATCGTTACAAAGGCATCGGGCATCAACGATGACCTTAACGGTATCGAAAGAAAGGTTCATTTCACCATGAAGGAGATTGACGGCACGGCAGAGGTTGTGCAGTCTCTTGCAAAGTGGAAAAGAAGAGCCCTTTACCGCTACGGCTACAACGTGGGTGAGGGAATTTATACGGATATGAACGCTGTCCGCCGTGACGACGACTGCGATAACACCCACTCCCTTTTTGTTGACCAGTGGGACTGGGAGAAGGTTATCACCCGTGAGCAGAGGACTGTTGAGTTTCTGCAGGAGACAGTCCGTGCAATTGTAAATGCTCTTTATGAAACAAATGAAAGCTTAAGGGCAAAATACCCCGTGCTGAATACGGAAGTTAATAAGGACGTTTTCTTTATCACCTCTCAGGAGCTTGAGGATATGTATCCCGACAAATCCGGCAAGGAACGTGAAAATCTCATAACAAAAGAGCACGGTACCGTGTTTATTATGGGAATCGGAGCAAGACTTAAAAGCGGACACCGCCACGACGGCAGAGCGCCCGACTATGACGACTGGAGCCTTAACGGAGATATACTCGTATGGGATGAGGAGCTTGATGCCGCTCTTGAAATATCATCAATGGGTATAAGAGTTGATGCCGAAAGTCTGAAGTCTCAGCTTGAAATCGCAAATGCCACCGACAGAATGGGATTTCCCTATCATCAGGGTGTTCTTTCAGGAGAATATCCTCTTACAATCGGCGGAGGTCTCGGACAGTCAAGAATCTGTATGTTCCTTCTGGGCAAGGCTCACGTCGGTGAGGTGCAGGTTTCTATCTGGCCCGATGATATGCGCGAAAAGTGTGCAGAGCACAATATTATTCTTCTGTAATTATTTTCTCCCGGTTTTCCGGGAGATTTTTTTTGCATAAGCTTCCCTTTTGTGAATATAAATAATATAAACGAAGGGAATGGTTTTATGAAGAAAGAAACAAAGAGGACAATTCTGACATTTGTAATTGCAATTATTATTCCTCTTGCAATCGGAGGCTTTTCCGCTTTTCTTACAAGGGACAATATGAACATATATGAAGAAATCAATACTCCGCCCCTGTCTCCGCCCGGCTTTCTGTTTCCCGTGGTGTGGACAATTCTTTACGCGCTTATGGGGGTCGGCTCAGCTTTTATATGGCTTAACCGCAGCGAGGATAAGGATACTGCCGATAAAGGTCTTCTTTATTATGCAGGCAGTCTCTTTTTTAATTTCGTGTGGAGCCTTATTTTCTTCAATTTCAGGGCATATCTCTTTGCGTTTGTGTGGCTTTTAGTAATGCTTACCTTAATAATCCTTACGGTTGTCAATTACAAAAAGATAGTACCTCTTGCGGCATATCTTCAGATTCCCTATATTCTCTGGACCGTCTTTGCAGGGTATCTTACCTTCGGCGTGTGGCTTCTCAACCGATAAAAAGTTGACATTTTTCTTTTGATGTATTACCATTAACTCATAATTTAGCAGAGGAGATGTGAGCACGGTAGGGGCGGGATGTCCCTCAGAAACATAGTCGTCTTGCTTCCCTTAGAGCGGTCGCAATACTCCTTGTTTCTTCACCTCTTTCGTGTGCCTTCATCTGCCCCCGGCAGCGGCACACTCATTCGCC
>JAZNAI010000273.1:0-15296 GCA_045586465.1 Acutalibacteraceae bacterium
TATCCAAGTGTGATGAAAATTCTAATGTGTTAAGTCTTATACCGTGAACGATAACTGACAAAACATTTAATATCATATTAAGTCCGTGACCGAATACCAGAAGGATTATGGCAATTATCATAAACATAAAATTGCCGAGCATAGGACCTGCAAGCTCATTCACGGTTGCAGATATTGCCGCACCTGCAAGACCGACGGCCCAGAGTCTTATATAAGAAACTATATCGGAAAAGACGTTTACCACACCCAGAAGCACGGAAACAATATTTTTAAGGCTTTCTAAAACGGATTTTATAACGCTTCCGTTGTAGTTTGCGAATACAAAGTTCATTACGAAGCCCACTACCACAAGAATCAGTGCCGTAGTACCAACGGGTACTGCGCCGATTATAAGTCCGAAGGGGAATACCTCGGGGTTTACAACGAAGCTTAACACCACGTAGAAAATTCCGACAAGCTGTAATATTGAACCGATATCGCCTAAAACCTTAATTGATTTTCTGTTGCGCATTGCAACCTTTATGTGTGCCACAACCAGCTGAATAAGTGCAAGTGAGAAGCAGAATATCTGCAGATTCTGTGCGGTTGTGAGCCCTGCCTCTCCGTTTGTCCAGAACGGATACCATATTTTATCGGCATACACGTTTGAAATAAACGGAATTGATATTTTTTGCAAGAACAAGGGAAGCTTTTCAGCAGGAAGACCGCCCCACGTACATGTTACGGTTCCCCATATTATTGTCGAAATGCCGAAAAGACCGACAAGCAGAAATGCAGGTGAAATTTCCTTCTTTGACATTTTTGCTTTGATTATCAGTGCAGCGGCGGCAGCCGTTATCAGCAGACCGTAAACGCCGTCTCCGAATATGATTCCGAAGAAAATAAGAATAAAGCCTAAGAACCAGCCGGATATATCGTATTCAAAATATCCGGGTACCGTTCCGAGGAAATCCGTAAGAGGATAAATAAGGCTTACAAACTTGTTGTTTTTAAGCTTTGTGGGGACGTTATCCTCCTCTGTCGGGTCTTCTATAAGAAGTCCCCAGGAGCTTTCCTTTGCAATTTCCTTAAGACGGGGAAGGTTTTCTTCCTCAACATAGCCTGTGAAATATGCAACGGAAAACTCTTTTTTGCTGTTTTCCGACAAGCTTTCGTCCGACATACCCGTGGCATAAATTTCGAACTCAATTTCCTTTTCAATGACCTTGACTGCGTTTTTTATGCTGTCCCGAAGCTCTGCCAAGCTGTTTATTTTTTCATCGGTTTCCTGAATATATCTGTCTGCCTCTTCGATTTTCTGTTTTATTGCGAGGGAAGAAAGTCTCGGAAGCTCAAAGCGGTAGTGCCTTATGGCAGAAATAATTTCTTCAGCTTCTGAAGAGGGGCTTATTACAGCACATTTTACCGAATTCTTAGTTTTTTCAAGACATACGGTTTTTAACGTTTCGGGAAGAGCTGCATATTCTTTTTCGGGCATTTCGTAAAGTGAAATATCAATGCCGTTTTTCTGTAAATCAGAAAAATCTTCGGGATTTATCTCTCCCCATTTTCTGATTCTCTCAAGCTCAGTTGTCAGAGAAAGCTTTTCACCGAGAGCAGCTTTTTTAGCTTCGGTAAGATGAGCAATTTTTTCAGCAGCGGTGAGAGCCTCTGCGGGGGATATCTCTTTTTGCACGGTGTTTTTGTTTTTCTTTTCGCTCAATACAAAAACAGCGTTTTCAAGAAGAGAAATCTGTGTTTTCAGCTCACCGATTTTTTTGCCTGAGCCTTCTGTGATTTCAATATGGAGAATCCCCGCTTTACGAAGCTTTTTGAGGGTTTCTCGCTTTTTATCTCCCATAACCATAAGAGAGATTTTTTTCATAGGGACTATCATTCGGCGGACACCTCCGTTTCGGAAGAGGCTTCATCACGGGCAGCGATTTTGCGCTTTGAGATTTTGGAGCGCACAACGGCGCTTACCTGTTGGTCTGCCATATAAATTGATATTTTTTTGATATTTTCCTGAGTTTCGGGGATTTTTACCTTTTCGAACAGATTGACTCGCTGTGAGGTTGACAGCAGTTCTTTTTCCAGAAGTCTTACCTGTTCATCCAACACTTCTGCCTCCAGGTCAAGCGATATTGCTTTTTCCATATGATTGGCGGCTATATCTACCCAGAGAGGAGTTTCATACAAATTGTAATCTCCTCTTGAAAAGTCCGCTCCTTCGAAGGTAGGAATTGTAACACCTGCAATATTGCCCGTTCCTTTCCGGACGTTGCTTACGGTGATTATACCTTCGGGGAATGCGTTTTCCTCGCTGAATACTGCAATCCAGGATGAAAAGCCTTTTTCTAAGCTTTTGCGCTCCTGTCTTACGGCGACAGCCTTTGCTTCAATTGTTCTTATTTCTGATTGAAGCTGTTGCTTTTTAAGTGTCAGGGTCGGCAAATATCTCCGGTACATTTTAAGGGCATCCTTTTGTACCTTTAACTCATTTTTGGTTAATTTGATTTTTGCCAAAGCTCAGTCCTCCTCAATCTTCAGGCCAGAATTCTTCTGTAAGGTCCGATTTGATACCGGTTTCATCCTTACGGAAGCATTCGGCAAGAATTTGCCAGCCGAGGTCAAGAGACTCTTCAAGGGTTAAGTTAACGGACAGATCCATAAGCCTGCTTTCAAAAAGGTGACCGTATTTCAGTAGCTTTTCATCCCAACGGTTCATAGAAAAGCCCATGTTTTTCTTTTCGAGAGTCTCCTTGTAGGAGGAATAAAGTCTTATCATTGAGTCCATAAGAATACGGTGGTCCTTACGGGTTTTTCCGTTAACGTTCTGCTTAAGACGGGAGAGCGATCCGAAGGGCTCGATTCTGCCGCCCTTGAGGTAATACTGACCTTCCGTGATATAGCCTGTGTTATCGGGAACGGGATGAGTAACGTCATCACCGGGCATTGTTGTTACGGCAAGCACCGTAACGGAGCCTGAGCTGTCAAAGTCAACAGCCTTTTCGTAACGGGATGCAAGCTGAGAATAAAGGTCACCCGGATATCCTCGGTTGGAGGGAACCTGCTCCTGAGTGATTGCGATTTCCTTCATGGCATCCGCAAAGTTAGTCATATCGGTAAGAAGCACCAATACGTCTTTATCCTGCAAAGCAAACTGTTCTGCAACGGCAAGTGCCATATCGGGAATCATCATACATTCAACGGTGGGGTCGGATGCGGTATGAATGAACATAACCGTTTTGCTTAAAGCACCGCCGTTTGACAGCTCCTCCTTGAAATAAAGGAAGTCGTCATATTTAAGTCCCATACCGCCGAGCACTATAACGTCTGCCTCTGCCTGAAGAGCAATTCTTGCAAGCAGCTGATTATAGGGCTCGCCGGATATTGAGAAAATGGGGAGCTTCTGGGAAACAACAAGCGTATTGAACATATCTATCATAGGGATGTTTGTTCTCATCATACGGTTTGCAAGAATACGCTTTGTGGGGTTGACGGACGGACCGCCGATAGGCTTCATATTTTCTGTAAGTGCGGGGCCCTTGTCTCTGGGCTCGCCTGAGCCGTTAAAGATTCTGCCGAGAAGATCCTCGCTGAAGGATACTCTCATTTCGTGGCCTAAAAAGCGTACCTCGTCACCGGTTGAAACACCCTGACCGCCTGCGAATACCTGCAGGGAAACCATATCACCGTCAATTTTATTTACCTGGGCGAGTGATTTGCCGAAGCGTGTGTTTATCTGCGCAAGCTCGTTATAGCGTACGCCCTGTGCCTTTACGGTAATAACGTTACCTGTAATTGATTCAATTTTATTGAAAACCTTATTCATAATCACTCACCGCCTTTCAGAAGAAGCTCAGCCTCTTCACTTAATCTGCCCTGACCGTTTGCGTAAAGTTCATCAAGTTCAGCTTCTGCATTTTTAAACGCCTCACTGCCGAATTCGGTGTAATTCCAGTCAATAAATTTCTGTCGCATACCGTTGAAGAAGGTTCGTGCATCGTCCTTATTGCCGAGCTCATATTCACTTCCGAGAATATATACGAGCTTATCCGTGACGTAACGCTGACGCTCCCTTGTGCAGTTTGCATCAACGGGATCAAAGGAGTTCTGCTGGAGATAAACGGCATCAAGCATTTCTGCCTTCAGATATACTGTGTAATCCTCAATTGTCGTACCTTCTTCACCGACCACCTTCATCATTGAGCCGATTTCATCACCGTGAAGAAGTATATTTTTACAGAATGCCGATTTTTCGGAGGCTGTAACGGTCTTATATTTTGACCAGGAGATAAGAGGATCAATTGCAGGGTACTTTCTTGCGTCTGAGCGCTCACGTGAAAGACCATGGAATGCTCCGACAACCTTGAGGGTTGCCTGTGTAACGGGCTCTTCAAAGTTACCGCCTGCAGGGGAAACCGTACCGCCGATTGTAACCGAGCCGCGGCTTCCGTCGGGAAGAAGAACACAGCCTGCTCTTTCATAGAATGCTGCAATGTATGATTCAAGATAAGCGGGGAATGCCTCTTCACCGGGAATTTCCTCAAGTCTGCCTGACATTTCACGCATAGCCTGCGCCCAACGTGAGGTTGAGTCAGCGAGCATCAGAACGTTAAGTCCCATCTGTCTGTAATACTCTGCGAGAGTTACCGCTGTGTAAACCGATGCCTCTCGTGATGCAACGGGCATTGATGAGGTGTTGCATACAATGATTGTTCTTTCCATCAGAGAACGTCCCGTTCTGGGGTCTGTAAGCTCGGGGAATTCCGTAAGTGTTTCAACGACCTCACCTGCACGCTCACCGCAGGCTGCGATGTTAACTATATCAACGTCGGCATATTTTGATGTGGTGTGCTGTAAAACGGTTTTTCCTGCGCCGAAGGGACCGGGTGTGCAGTAGGTGCCGCCCTTTGCAACGGGGAAGAAGGAATCTATAAGACGTACCTTTGTTTCCATTGTTTCCGTGGGAGCCAGTCTTTCGCTGTAGCATTTTATTGCACGCTTTACGGGCCACCTGAAGGACATTGAAACGGAAATTTCTCTGCCTCTTTCATCTGTCAATACGGCAATTTCTTCATTTACCGTGTATTCACCCTTGGCTGCTACGGATTTCAGAGTGTATGTGCCCTGCAGATTAAAGGGAATGAATATCTTGTGTGTAAAGGGTCCCTCGGGAACTGTACCTATATATTCACCTGCTCTGAGTGTATCTCCGGCTTTAGCAGTGGGGGTAAATTCCCACTTTTTCTCGGAATTAAGAGCTTGTGCATAAATTCCTCTTTCAAGGAACCAGCCAGCTTGCTCAGCAAGCACGGGCAGGGGATTCTGAAGTCCGTCATAAATCTGACCGAGAAGACCGGGACCTAACTGTGCAGAGAGCATTTCTCCCGTAAACTCAACGTCGTCTCCGCACTTTATTCCGCCGGTCATTTCATAAACCTGAATCTGTGCAACGTCACCCTTTATTCTGATGACCTCGCTCTTGAGCTTTTTATTATCAACGTTAACGTAACAGATTTCATTCATCGAAACGTTATTTTCAAACCTTACCGATACAAGGTTACCGTTGATACTTACAACCTTACCTTTGTTTGCGGTCATTGTATAACCTCCGTTTTATCCTCACTCATAATTGAGTCGTAGATTTTTCTGTATGCCGTCTTTCCGCTTTCCTTGTCAAAAGTTCTCATACGCTCCGTAAGCTTCAGCTTAAGTCCGTAATAGAAAACGTAATCCTCCGAAAAGGAATCCATAGGTCTCAGAGATTCGAGAAAATCAAGACGGTATTTGTTAAGAAATATTTCAGCTTCCATAGGACTTTCAATTTCAACGGCTGTACGTGCCGTCTGTATAAGACCTGCAGGGAAGGACTGTATTTCCGTGTCGCAGGGCTTGTTCATTTTGTCTGCACGCAGCTTTTCGAGTGCAAGACGGAGCCTGCGTTCGCCTTCATTCCATTGTTCAATCAGTGCGGAAGCTGATTTTTCATAATTCCTTGGCGGAATAAGAGTTAATTTATCAAGCTGAGAAAGTGCTTTTTTACCTAAAAATCGGCTGCACAGCTCAAAAAACTGTTTTTCCGTAATCGGCATCGGCGCACTTTCGTTTAATCCGTCAAGGGAAGGCAGCTGAGATATCAGATAATACTCTGCCATAATTATTCAGCCTCTTTCAGTAAAGCGGTAATTACGGGACTGAGATAAGCTGACAGCATATCTGTAACTGCTTCCTTTGAGTAGTCGTAATATGCACCGCCGCCGTTAGCTGCAATACGGAAGCCGCCGTTAAGATTATCGTTCGCCCTGAGAGTAACTCCGCCGAGCATTTTTGCCTTAAGCCCTGCAAGAAGTGTGTCTTCAAGCTTTTTGAGATCGTCGCTGCCCAGAATTACCGAAATATCATCCGTATCGGGCTTTGATGTCCAGTTTTCAACAGCCTTTATGATGAGCTGCGCCGATACGTCCGATGAATAAACGGAAGCTACATTTTCGCCGATAACGGCATTAAGCTCCCTTGCGACGCTTTCTCTGAAAGAGATGAGAAGATTTCTGCCTGCCTGACGCAAAGCATCCTCGCCCGATTTCACAATACGCTCGTTTTCGTTTTTTGCGTCAGCCATAATTTTGTCTGCTCTTGCTTTGGCATCGGAAATAATTCTGTCTGCCTCTTTTTTTGCAGATTCAATAATTGCTTCGCCCTGAGCTTCAGCTGCATCAACTCCGTCTTTTTTAATCTGATTAATAAGATCCTGAAGCTGAATTTCCATAAAACATTCTCCTTTTCGGTTAGTTTTAATACGTCAATCTTTATTTTTGCCTGTTTTCGGACAAAAAGGCAAAAAAGGAACCAACATCCTCTGCAGACAGCTGGTTCCGAATGATTAATATTTTTTTATTTATTATATATATGTTCGTTAACTTTGTCAATATATCAATAAAAATAAATCAGAAAAAGTTGCAGACAAAAAGGTCTCCGTCCGCACCGGCTTCGGGGGACGGAGAAAATCTTTATTTTTTATGTCAGAAGCTTGATTATTCCGATTGCTGCGGCTATAAGACCAACAGGGATGAGAAGGAAGAAGCCGCCGACAAGCACAAGGCATACTATGAATATCGGGACTGCTAAAACAAGAAGTATTGTAGCAACGATTTTTGCCAGTCCCCATGTTATTCTGAAGGTAAGGCTTACCGCCTTAATAAGTAAAACGATTGCTAAGATTGAGATAATTATTTCAATCATTGTGATTTCTCCTTTTTCTGTGTTTTTTGTATTTCGATACCTACGTGTTTTGCATAGGACGGATTTTTTGATATTTTTTCCGAAAGCCTGATTGCTGATATTTTATGCTTGGGTGACATTTTTGATACTCCTTTTTTCTTTGTGATTCAATAATACCCCGTTTGTGTTAAAAAATGAATAACAAAAAGTGCAAAAACAGACAGGAAAAATTTACAATCAGTGCAGATTTATGCAAAAGCGGCTGCAAGCAAGAAGCCTGCACCGCTTTATTTATTCACTTATGATTCTATTGTATTTTTCAATGTTGATTTTATCGCTTGCAAGCATCTGCTCGACCCAGAGCTGCAGCGTTTCAACTGTGATTGAAATTTTTTCCAGTTCTTTCTGTATGTAAACAAAATCCCTTATTTCGTCGTCTTCTATAACTCCGTCGGCAGTAATTTCAATCAGCCGTTCCTGATTCTTCTTCATTGAATTAAGGGAAGAGAGCATTTCAAGAACAATCTGTGCCAGGTCCTTTACCTTGATTTCGGGAACGTATTTTTCACCTATGGGACATTCCTTTGAGCAATAGTGGTTACACAGCGTCGGCTCTTTGTAAATTTCGGAAAGAAGCATAACCTCGTGAGGGGTTACGGGGAATTTTCCGTTTTCTATTCTTTCAAGTCTTTCGGGCTGCAGAGGTGTCCCCGAGGCTAATGCTTTATCACAGACCTCGTCTCTCGTGAGATTACGTTCTTTTCTTATTGCTTTGTAGATTGTTTCGGTCATAGCTCCTCCTGTATAAACTGATATATGATTAGTTTTTTTCGGTTTGCGTATATTGCTGATTTTTTTGTCATTATACCATAGCGATAAAGTTAAAACAACCGATGAAACAGAAATAGCGTGTTATTTTTCGCTGAAATACTTGATAATCAATGACGGCAGTGTTAAAATTATTTTAAATAAAATCCGAAAAGGAAGAAAACTATGACAAAAAAGAAAACAGTAGCCTTGTTGTTGTGTGCAGTAACCGTGTTTGTGTCTGCTTTTACGTCAGTATCAGCTTCTGACGGTGAGGAAAAAACCGTTCCCTTCATAATTGAAGCATTTGAAGAATCAGTAGGAAAGCTGGTAAATTGCTTTGCAAAAGCCTGGAATAAGCTTGCAAAAACCGATGAAACAAATATTCCCGAGGCTGTTGTTAATTCTCCGTCGTGGGAAGTGTACGAAGGGGAAGCAATCGAGAGGCCCGATTTTGCACTCAGCGCAGAAGAGTGGCTTATGAATGAGCTTGTTTTTGAAAGTGCAAAGGCTTATGCAGATCCCTTCAATGACGTTGATATTGAGCTTCAGCTGTATTCTGACGGCAGACTTTACACTGTGCCCGGCTTCTGGGACGGCGGCAATATCTGGAAAATCCGCTTTTCCTGTCCATTTACGGGAGAATGGTACTTTAAGACCGTATGTACGGATACGGAAAACACAGCTCTTCACGGAAAAACAGGCAAGGTCATCTGTACAGAATACACAGGAGAGCTCGATATCTATAAGCACGGCTTTGTAACAGCAAAAGAGGGTAAAAAGTATTTTACCTACGATGACGGTACTCCCTTCTTCTACCTCGGCGATACTCATTGGAGCCTTGGCGGAGAAACACCCGAAATGGTGAAGACCATATGTGAAAAACGTGTTTCTCAGGGCTTTACCGTAATTCAGAGCGAGCCCATTGACGAAAAATTTGATTTCGCCGACGGTATAACTCAGTGGGATATGGCAGGTCTTCACAGCTATGATGAAAAATTTGCAATCATTGCAGAGCACGGACTGACACATGCCAACGCAGAGTTTTTCTTCCCCTATTCTATGGAGCTGCTTATAAACAATTTCGGCGGTGTTAAGGAAAACGGAGAGATGTCTGACGGTGTTAAGGCATATCTTGAAAAAATCAGCCGTTACTGGGTTGCAAGATATTCCGCATACCCCGTTATGTGGACACTCGGTCAGGAAATAGACAATGACTTCTATTGGAATGATTCTACACATCCTATGTGGAATTACGAAAATAATCCTTATAAGCTTGTTGCAGAATATATCGGTATTTACGATGCTTACGACCATCCTCTTACGGGACATCAGGAGAATGCAGGTGCAACAGCTGCCTACGGTAACGGCGACGGTGCTCCCGATGACTGTAAGGTTTATCACAAGGGGGCAATGGCCTCAGCCTTCCGTGATGTGAAGGAGCATAATTTCTATGCGGCACAGTGGGCACCTTCAAAAACAGAGCAGACGGATTTTAAGGTTGAAAAGGATTTCTGGTACAATTCACAGGGTAAGCCCTCAATAAACTATGAGGGACAGTATTGCTATCTCTGGACCAAGAATTTCGGTGCAAGAATGCAGGGATATCTTGCCTTCCTTAACGGTATGTACGGCTACGGCTGGGGCGGACACGATACGTGGAGCTATCTTAATATTTATGATGAGGAAAACGACAGCTCCGACGGAGTTGATACCATAACAAGCGAGGAAAAAATCAACGCAACCTGGGAGGATGCACTCCAATACGAAAGCTCCTATCAGGTCGGCTATATGAGAAGCTTCCTCGAAAAAACACAGTGGTATAATCTTATTCCCCGTTTCAATAATATGGCGTATTTTGTTCCTGCTTCAAATGTTTATTACGTATACGCTTCAAATACGGATAACACGGAAATAGTTATCTATTTCTATTCGTTTTCCGATGAGGCTGTAGCTGAAAAGTCAAACGTCAAGGGATACGGCGGAATAAAGACGGGCACCGTGGGAAGCCTTACTCCCGGCGGAGAATATACGTATCAGTGGTTCAATCCCGTGACGGGTGAGTATTCCGAGGAATATGAATTTAATGCCACAAGACAGGGCACTTATTATCTCGGCTCCCGTCCCGACGACACAGATATGGCGATAGTTATAAGAGCAAAATAAAATTTCAGGAGCTGTAAAAAAACGGATGTTTTTTACAGCTCCTTTTGTTTTTATTCTGCATTATATGCGCCTCTGGCATACAGTATCCATTTAGAGCGGTCAAGGGGGTTAACGCCGTTACGTGGGTTTATGTGCTCGAGTCCGTCCGTGCATTCTCTGTAGCCGTAAAAGCTTTGTGAAAGCACAGCCTTTCCCGAGGTCATTGAGGCTAATTTTTCGGGAAATGCCATAGATGTTGCTGCGGGCACAACAGCCTCAAGGGTAATTGTTCCCGAACGTACAAGAGGACTGTCATATTCACCGCCCATTTTGATTATTTCGGAGAAGATTTTTCCCGAAAGCTCCTCTGGGGCAATTATGCGGATTTTAAGAAGCGGTTCAAGAATCGTTGTACCGAGGCTCTGCAGACCGTTCATAAATGCCATAGGTGTGCAAACGAAAAAGTCAAGAGGATGGGTGTGGATAGTATGATGCTCTCCGCCCACAAGGGTGCACTTGAAGTCCGTTACCTCCCATCCGTAAAGCCCCTGTTTAATACATCTGTTAAAAGATGTTTGAATATGAGACTGATAACGGTAGAAGCATTGATTGTTGGGAAGTTTTCCGTGATAGGAGACACCGTAGCCTCTCGGCATGGGCTCAAGCTTAAAGTCCACCACAGCCCAGCAGGGCTTTGGCATTGTGTAGCTTGCGTGACCGATACCGGCCGTTGTCGGAGTTTCCTTGTAAATCACCGTCGGGGGAGAAAACTGTGCCTCGAGATTATATCTTTCCTTAAGGAGTGTTGACAGCACCTCAAGCTGAATTTTTCCCGTTGTGCTTATGGTGATTTCCTTTTGTCCGTTTTCCCATTTTGCATCCATATAGGGCTCCTCGTCGGATAATTCGGAAAGAGCCTGTGCCAGCTGCGGTATCTTCAACGGGTCAGAGTCGGCAGGCGTTACCTTAACTCTCAGGAAGGGATTTACAAGCATCGGTTCAGCTGTCTTTAAGGGTTTTCCTATATAAAAGCCGTTTTTGGCAGATGGAAGACCGCATACCGCCGCAACATCACCGCTTTTTACAATGCCGACATCCGTACTTTTTGCACCGCAGAATTTCTTTATCTGCGACACTTTTTCTTTTATAGTCTTTGTGTCCTCCGTTTCAACGGCATCGGTGACTTTAATATGTCCCTTTTCAGGGGCAATCAGCTCAATTTCGTCACGGTTTGCAATTTCACCGCCGAAAAGACGGATGTGTGAAATTTTGCCCAGTGCCTTATCGTGCTCAATTTTGAATATGATTCCGCTTAAATCCTCAGTTGCACGTATTTTTGAATCGGGCATATATTTTACGAGAATATCAGCAAGCTCCTTTATACCTACCGAGTATTTTGCACTGCCGTAAGCTACGGGTGTAAGAGTGCAAGCTGGTATTTCGCTTTTTATAATTTCATCTGCTTTTTCCTTTGAAAGAGTCCTGTCCTCAAGGAATGCCTCAGCCGCTTCATCGGATATATCTGCAAGGACCTCTGTTGCATACAAACAGAACGCTTTTTCATCTGTATCGCAAACACGGCATGCTTCGCAGCCTTCATTTTCGACATTATTAAGGGGAATAATTGCTGATGCCGATATGCTTTTAAGCTCTTCGGTAATCTTTTTTACGTCTGCGCCTGCACGGTCAGCCTTGTTAATGAAAATAATACGGGGAATATTTGCTGCATCAAGGGATTTCAGTATGTTTTCCGTATGTGCCCTGACGCCTTCCACGGCAGAAACGATAACGACTGCATAATCAAGTGCGGTCAGCGCTCTTTCAACCTCACCTGCAAAGTCAATATGTCCGGGAGTGTCAATTATATTTATGGTAACACCCTGCCACGAGGTTGATGCGGTAGCAGTACGCACCGATATACCTCTTTGCTTTTCGACAGAAAGGCTGTCTGTGGCGGCGGTGCCCGAATCAACCGTGCCGGCATTTCTTATGGCTCCCGTAAGATACAGAAGCTGCTCCGTAAGGGTAGTCTTACCCGAGTCAACGTGTGCAAGTATTCCGATGTTGTGAAAAATTTCAGCCACAGCTGACTCTCTCCTTGTAAATTTATTCTGTGAAATTAATTATTTTCGTTTTTCGGTGCAAAGGGCAATCAGATCGTCGATATTTGCAGTTGCAAGACATTCAACCGTGTCTGATGCGCCGTAATAAATTTTTACTTCACCGTTGTCTTCAAGTATCATTCCGCCGGGGAAAATAACCTGCTGACGGAAGCCTTCCTCGGTTTCAAAATAATTTTCGGGGGCAATTAAAGGGAGCTTACTCATACCGATAACCTTTGTGGGGTCATTAAGGTCAAGAAGCATAATACCTGCACAGTATCTTTTCTTCCAGGCGCTTTCCCAGCCGTTTTTGCCTCTCGTTTCATCCTTGTCAACTGCGTGAAAAAGAGTAAGCCAGCCCTTATCTGTCTTTACGGGAGGGGCGGCAGGACCTATTTTATCGTTAGCGTAGGGCACGTCCTCAACTGCAAGAACAAGCTCCGTTTCACCCCAGAATTTAAGGTCGGGGGATGTTGAAAGCCATAAATCAAAGCGGTCTCTTCCTCGTGAATATACGGGGAAGGGTCTTTCAAGGCGCACGTATTTCCCGTCAATTTTTTCGGGGAAAAGCACCATATTGCGGTTGTCGGGTGCTGATGCACTTATGATATTGAATTTTTCAAAATTATCGTCAATTTCCGCAATACAGCCTCTTACACCGTGGCGTGTATCCATTGCCATACACAAGTAAGGCTTACCCTCAAGAATTGTGATTCTCGGGTCGTATAATCTTTTCAGTTCATCCTCGGGAAGAAGATTTTTGTTGTCAAAAATTGTGGTATCTCTGACAGCCCAGCTGATTCCGTCTGTACTTTCGGCAAAGCCCAGGGAGGTTTTGAATTTAACGCCGGGATAGGTTTTCTCCGTAGGGCCGTAGTCGTTTCGGAAAACCATAACGTATTTCCCCTTATATTTTGCAACACCTGCATTGAAAATCAGGGAGGCTTCATAAGGAATATCGTCTTTTGTAAGCACGGGCTTTTCGATTTTTGTAATACATTCTGAGCTGTATAATTTCGGTGCAAGAATATTCATAATAACAACACTCCGGCTTTTGTATTATAAGGACAGTAAAGCATTTTTTCAGGCTTTTGTCAATGAGATGGAAAATAAGTGTTTGAATCTGTTTATCTCTATGTTATAATCAAATTAATTCAGCAGGGGAGAGTGCTATGAAGAAGAAACTTGAGACCGAAAGACTTATTTTGAGAGAATATACCACAGAAGATTTTGATTCTCTTTATGAAATTCTTTCCGATAAAGAAAATATGAGCCATTATCCGAAGCCTTATGACGAAAACGGAACAAGGAGATGGCTTAATTGGAGCTTTGACAATTACAGCAAATACGGCTTCGGTCTGTGGGCTGTTGAGTTAAAGGAGACGGGACAGTTTATCGGGGACTGCGGTATCACAATGCAGAATATTGACGGGGAAGCTCTGCCGGAAATAGGATATCATATACATAAAAGCTGTTGGCGCAAGGGCTACGGAAAGGAAGCCGCATCGGCTGTCAGGGACTGGTGCTTCGATAATACTGAATTCGATGCTGTTTATTCTTATATGACTGCCTCCAACGTACCCTCTTACTCTACCGCCGCTTCTGTGGGAATGAAGAGAATAAAGGAATATTTTGACGAAAACGGTGTTCTTCATTTTGTTTATATGCTGACACGCAAGGAATGGAAAGCACAACACGGCTTCAATAAGCAAAGGGTATATGAATTGCTGACTGAAATTCCCGAGGGAAAGGTAATAACCTACGGTCAGTTAGCGGAAATGCTGGGAAATAAAAAATGGGCAAGGGCTGTGGGCAATGCCCTGCACGACAACCCTGACGGGGATAAATATCCCTGCTATAAGGTGGTAAACAGCAGAGGAAAATTAAGCCCCTGCTATGCCTTCGGCGGAATTGAAGCGCAAAAACGCCGCCTTGAAGCAGACGGAATAACAGTAAAAAACAATAAAGTCTGCTTAAAAATATACGGAACGGAATATAGCGGCAATTAATACAGCTTGTCGTAAAAAGGAGAGCTCAGATGGAAATTGAATCGTTGAAGCCCATACACGTTAATGATATTGAAAAGCGCTTATTTGTATCCCGTCCGAAGGAAAACAAAAGCGGTATTCTTTCCTCTTGTAATATGACTCCTGATGACGTTGATTATGAGATGTCTTTTTCTAAGGATAAGCATATTCTTCAGATAAGCGGTATGAATCAGGAAAGTTTCGAGTATTTTATAGAAAACTACGGGAAGAATTATGAGGTGCTGCATTTCGTTAAATGTCAGCTGATTTCGGATTTTTCACCGCTTTCCTGCTTGAAGAATCTTAAAACCGTCCGTATTGATTGGAATATCCGTTCCCCGGGCTTATGGAATATGAGTGACAACACAAAGCTCTCTCATATTGTAATAAATGACAGTAAAATTATAACATGTAATCTGCAAAATCTGAATACAGGAAAAACTCTTAAAAGTGTTTCTGTTTATGGTGACAGCTTTTCACCTTATCCTTTGAGCTCTCTTGATGTTTTCGGCAATCTTCCGCAACTTGAGGCACTTAATCTTGATGACTTAAAAATAGAGGACAGAAATACCGATTTCTTAAAAACTTTACCCAATCTTTCTGAATTCAATTTTGGTCCCGGAATGTTCACTACAGAGGAAATTGCATATATGTGTGCACGATATCCGCATATTCACGGAAGTTCTTTAGGGGCTTACAGTACGACTGCTGCCACAATTTATGATGTCCGTGTGTGTGGTTACCGTAAACCGGGGATAGATCTTCCCGAAGGGCAAAAAAGACTTGATAAATATATTTCGTCATTTAATGCCCTGGTGGAAAAGTATAAAACCGAAGAGCTTGAATAAAAACCGCTGAGATTATTCTCAGCGGTTTTCTTATGTATTGATGAATTATACTATCAAGTGCAACACTTTGATAAAATAAAGCAACCCATATAAATCCATGGTATAATGTAATTACCACAAAACAAAAACCAAGGAGGATTTATATGAGTTACACACATCTTACC
>JAZNAI010000274.1:0-5763 GCA_045586465.1 Acutalibacteraceae bacterium
TATACTTTGGATTCTGATCGGCATTAAAAATCTGGGTAAATTAAACACTGTTGCAATGGCAGCTTTGCTTATTCTCACAATCGTTCTTAGTTTCGTTATTTTCGGCAAAGGCACAATGCAGAACATTGGCAGCGAGGGTATGACCTTCGGCGCTGCCGTAGAGTTATCCGTTGCAATGCCGCTGTCCTGGTTACCTCTTATCAGCGACTATACAAGAGAAGCAAAAAAGCCGGTCAAAGCCACTGCCGTCAGTGCGATTACATACGGTATCGTAAGCTTATGGATGTATGTAATAGGTATGGGTACGGCTATCTTTACCGGCGAGTCTGACATTGCTCAGATAATGGTGAAGGCAGGTCTTGGTGTTGCAGGACTTCTGATTATTGTATTTTCTACCGTTACCACAACCTTCCTTGATGCCTATTCTGCCGGTGTTTCGAGTGAATCGCTATCATCGAGGATCAGCGGAAAATGGGTTGCAGTCGCAGTAACTGTAATCGGCGCTGTAGGTGCAATTTTTTTGCCGCTTACAGATATTACCGATTTTCTGTACTTCATCGGCTCGGTATTCGCACCGATGATTGCTATACAAATTGCAGATTTCTTCATCTTGAAACAAAACAAGGAAACAAGTGCGTTCAGCATTCAAAATCTGATTATTTGGCTTATCGGCTTTGCTATCTATAGATTGCTGATGCACGTTGATATTGTTGTCGGTAACACTTTGCCTGATATGCTTATCACAATTGTATTATGCGTGGCAGTAAATAAAATAAGTAAACTGTTTTCAACAAAAAATAAATAGTATTCAAAAAGCCTCGTTGAGCAGGAAATTCTGCTCAGCGAGGCTTTTGGGTTGCTGTTATTATTATCTATACTGCAAATATTCAACAAACCGTTTCACTGCAAGTGAGGCGGTTTTCTTATCTCTTAAAGCAAGTCCGATGTCTCTGTAAGCAGGCACATCAAGCTCCTTAGCAATAATCCTGTACGGTACACGTTTCAAAATCAATTCAGGGAGTATTGCAATTCCGAGTCCGCTTTCCACCATAGACATTACCGCATAGTCATCCCAAGTTGTAAATTTTACATTTGGTTTCAAATTGTTGCGTTCAAATATTTCAGAAATTTCAGCTTTCGCACCTTTTTCAAGAAGCATAAATGGTTCCTTGCAAAGAGCAGCTACGGGGAATTTCTCACAATCCTTCAGTGGATGCTTTTCGGGGATAATTGCCATCAGTTTATCTTCTTCTAAAAAGATTGTATCAAAATCAGTGTGTGTCGGCAGTCTTAAAAAGCCGCAATCAACTCTTCCGGTGTGAATCCACTCTTCAATTTCGGTATAATCTCCGAGCAAAAGCTCGTAATCAATGTTCGGGCAATCCTTCTGAAACTCCTTTATGATGTTCGGCAACCAATGGGTAGCCACACTTGAAAATGTACCAATGCGGATAAGACCTGATTGCAGACCGTTCAGTTCATCTACCTGCATTTTCAGTTTATCAAAATCCGCACAAAGATTTTGAGCGTATGGCAAAAGCTTCAGTCCATCACTTGTAGGCTTAACTCCGTTTTTGCTTCGTTCAAGAAGTGTTACGCTCCATTCCTTTTCAAGGTCGGCTATCATTCTGCTTATGCCCGATTGTGTATAGTTTAATATTTCTGCTGCCTTTGTAAAACTGCCGTATTCTACTGTTTTTACAAAGGAGAGATATTTTTGTAAGTTCATATCCATAGCATTACCTATTCCGAATTGTGATTTATAGTATTACAAATATTCGCTTTTGTTATGCTTGGTATTATGATATACTATTTTCACTTCAAATGCAAGAGGTGTACCATGAATAATAAGTCCTTTTTCAAATACATATTTGCTCTGTTACTGTTTGGGTCAAACGGTATTGTAGCAAGTTATATAGATTTAAGCAGTCTGCAAATAGTTCTGCTTCGTACTTGTATAGGCAGCATTCTTCTTATTGCTTTGTTTTTTATAACAGGAGGTAAACTCACTTTTTATAAACATAAAAAGCATTTCATTTTTCTTACCGTCTCTGGTATTGCAATGGGTGCAAGTTGGATGTTTCTCTATGAAGCATACTCAAGAATCGGTGTAAGCATAGCATCTCTTTCGTACTATTGCGGTCCGGTTATTGTAATGGCTTTATCCCCGCTGTTATTTAAAGAAAAAATTACTGCAAATAAAGCTGTCGGCTTTCTTGCAGTAATTGTCTGTGTAATACTTATAAATACAAATTCTTTCAATGGTAAAGGTGATGTGTTCGGTATCATTTGCGGACTGCTTTCTGCTGTTATGTATGCGTTTATGGTCATCTGCAATAAAAAAGCAAGGGACATTGTCGGTCTTGAAAACTCAACACTACAGCTTACCATAGCGTGTTTAACTGTTGCTTTATTCGTAGGCTTAAAGCAAGGATATACAATGGAAATAGCACCTACAAGCATATTACCGATATTCATACTCGGTCTGCTTAATACAGGCATAGGCTGTTACTTATATTTTTCCTCAATAGGCAAACTGAAAGTGCACACTGTTGCCATATGCGGATATTTAGAACCGTTGTCAGCGGTAATCTTTTCAGTTATATTTTTAAAAGAAATTATGTTACCTTTACAGGTTTTAGGTGCCGTGTTCGTTATCGGCGGAGCAATGTTTGCTGAACTGTCAAAAAAACACAGCATATCACGGTAATTCATGCCAAGTAGCTAAATCATCACTGAAAGCAACCGCAAGAGAAGCGCCAAAAAGATAGTCATCCTCGTTATCTCCGTGGTAAAACATAGCGTATTTATACGGTGAAATACTGCTTGCATCAATAACAAAACCTGCAGTAATTCTATCCTTTGCCCAAGGTTTATTCTGTTGATTCAGATAAAGAGTTGTGATATTTTCAAAACTTTTGAAATCCTTCGTTGACATAATATTTATGCCGTTGTCAGGAGAATTAAAGATCAGATATTCACCGTTTTCTTTTATAACACAAACGTTTTCGCCGCATTCAGTGAAACCTTGAAATTCCCAATTAATCAAATCGTTTGACGTGCTGAAAGATACGCCGTTTTGCTTGAAAAAGCAGATGAATTCATTGCTGTCATCAAGGATATAGGGGTCAATCATTCTGCCCATATCACATTCGGAAATATCACCCTTGACTTTCAGCAAAACGGGTTTTTCCCAATTCAGTAAATCCTTACTTTTCATTGTAAAGATTCTTGAGTTTTCGTTGCCGTAAATCTGACCGTCTTTTCTCGGATAGGTTTGCAGACAAAGATAATATTCACCGTTATACATGATAACATTACCCGGAGAGGAATAATTCTTAAGATTATCCTTTTCTGTGAGAACTTCAAGTTTGCTCCAATTTAAAAAATTCGTGCTTTTGCTAACGGCAACATAAAAATACTGTCTGTCCTCTGTATTTTCAACCAATGTGAAAAACAGATATATAATGCCGTTTTCAATGTAAGCCGCAGGGTCACGGTATGAATATTTTTTGTTTTGTTCAAATATCAGCACAAGAGTTCACCTCAACCGGTTGAATTGTTTCATTTGATTTTTATTGCTTTGTGATTAAATATTATAACAAATTAATCAGTATCAAACAAGCTACAAATAAAAAGTTGCATTCAGTTATTGAGAAAACTGTTTCAGTAATGTATACTGAAAACTGCAGACAGTAAGAAAGAATATTTGGGGTGTTGAAATGAAAAATAATGACATAAATATCCGCGACCCGTTTGTTCTGTATGAGAACGGAAAATATTATATGTACGGCACAAGGGCAAATAATTTTGGCAAAAATACAGGCGGTTTTGACGTTTATGTTTCTGAAGATCTTGAAAACTGGAGTGAGCCCATTGAGTGTTTTGATTCTGAAAAACATAATCTGAATTATCATGTTAACTGGGCACCTGAAGTGCATAAGTACAAGAATGCATATTATATGTTTGCTACTTTCACAAGAGAAAGCAACAGCTTGAGAGGCACTTTTATTCTCAAAGCAGACAGACCGCTTGGTCCGTTTGTTCCGCATAGCAACGGTGCCGCAACTCCCGAAGATTGGGAGTGCCTCGACGGCACGCTTTACATAAACCGTGACGGCAAGCCTTATATCGTTTTCTGCCATGAACACACTCAGATTATTGACGGCACAATCTGTTATGCTCCTTTGAGTGATGACCTGAAAGAAAGAACAGGCGAAGCGGTAACTCTGTTTAAAGCGTCAGAACCGTATTGGGCAGATAAAAGCAAAGATGAAAATGAACACAGAATAACCGACGGTCCTTTTATGTACCGCACAAAAACCGATGAGCTTTTGATGTTATGGTCAACCTTTATCAAAGGCAAATATGCCGAATGTCTGGTGAGATTCAACAGCGGAGAAATCGGCACAGACTTCACCCATCTCGAACAACTTATTGATGATGACGGCGGACACGGTATGATTTTTGCCGATGACGATAAACTTTATCTTACGTTCCATTCTCCTAATAAGTCAGGCTTTGAAAATCCTCGTTTTGTTGAAATAGAGGATGTGGGATATACCGTTTCGGTTAAATAAGTAATAGGTATAAGATAAGCAGGTAACATCCTTGCGTGGTGTTACCTGCTTAATTTTATCTCATATCTGACAACGTAGTATAATCTGTATTGTTTCGCAGAAACTCTTCCATCTTACCACTGAGCAATAATCTGACACAGCTCATCGGCTCGTTGTAGATGAGATAATCGAGTTCTGAAGTTTCGTACATATTGTTTGCATATTCGTTTTCAACGGCGATGCAGTCGATTGATACCATTGAACCGTCGGTGAGTTTGATTTCAACGCAGGCGGTATCGATATTAAATTCACAAGAAATAATGTTATTAATCATAAATAAAAAACTCCTTTTAATAGTTTGAAAAACGTAGGAAAAGTAGGCTCTGGAATCGTTGATATATAAGGGATTGAAAGTGCGGTAATCGAGGAGTACGTATAGTTTGACCTGTTGCCCCTATTTTGCGTTTACTTTTTCCACATAACGAACTTTAATGTTGCAAAAATCAAGTGGTAAAAAACACTTTCATTACAGTTAAAAATTACCCAAATAGGAGCTCTGAAACCGTTGCATATCAACGGTTTCAGAGTGCGGTAATTAAGGGGTGCGTATAGTTTGACCTGTAACCTCAATTTTGCGGTTCTATTTTTCCAAAAGCTGAATTTCAAGTTGTAAAAAATCAGTCGATTTGCAACGGTGAAAAAAGTTTGACAAAAATTCGAAATAGGATTAAAATATAGATGAGTAAATGATCTTTCATAAGGAACCTCCTATCTGACAAAACTCAGAAAGGAGAATAAAAAAATTCCGTGGCTGAAAAGAATAAGCCGCCCAGAAAGATTTCGGGCATAACGGAAGACGCATTGGAGACATTGGCAGAAGCCTTGTATCCGGACATATTAGAGTTTTTCAACAGCGAAGAAGGTCAGAAAGAATTCGCTGAATGGAAAGCAAGCCAACAGAACAAGACATAAAAAGACGGAGCAGCAATCAAGCTGCTCCGTTGCATTTTGTAAGAAAATGAATATCAGAAATAAAGCAATAATCCGAACCGATTCTGTGAAAAGAAAAGGTTCGGATTATCATGCTTTGGCGCCTCAAACAGGACTCGAACCTGTGACACCAACGGTCAGAAACATAGTTGTCTATCGCCCTTGGAGCGGGCAATAGACTCCTTGTTTCTTCCTGCTCAAGCACCGCCTTTAT
>JAZNAI010000275.1:0-20119 GCA_045586465.1 Acutalibacteraceae bacterium
AAGCTGATATTATTACAGTTTAGTCATAATTTCTAAAATTGTTGCATTTTTACGCAGTAATATGTAAAATTAACATAAGAAGAATTTTGGTGAAGGGCGGTGCGGAAAATGAAACGCACAAAACTTAAAATGTTATCGTTATTATGTGCGGTGAGTGTGAGCCTTACGGTTTTTATCGGTGTCATTTCCGCAAATGCAGCCGTTTCCGGTGATATGAACGGTGACGGTATCGTGTCCGCAGAGGATGCCCGTGAGATTCTGCGCCTGAGCGTAGGCGTTGAGCCCATGACACCCGAAATGAAAATTCTTGCCGACATTGACTGCGACGGTACGGTGGGGGCAGAGGATGCACGTCTGGCGCTTCGCCTTGCAATAGGACTTAATACCGACAAAAAGGGAAGAACTGTGGGCGGTGAAATTACAGGCTACACCGAAAAAGGCTATATGATAGAGCTTATTGACGGCAAGACCTACGTTGACGGCGTGCTTATTGCCAACAAGACCTATTCCCTTCCCTCGGACTACAATCCCGGAGGACTTCTTCCCGAATGTGAAGAGGCTTTCGCCCTTATGCAGAAGGCTGCCGCAAAAAAGGGACTTAATATTTACATAAGCTCAGGCTTTCGCTCATACTCCTCACAGAAAAGTATATATAGCCGCTATGTAAACCGTGACGGCAGAGCACTTGCCGACACATATTCCGCACGTCCCGGGCACTCTGAGCATCAGACGGGGCTTGCAATTGACCTTAACACCATAACACAGAGCTTCGGAAAAACCAAAGAGGGCAGATGGGTAGCAGAGCATTGCCACGAATACGGCTTTATTCTCCGCTATCCCGAAGGAAAATCCCATATTACGGGATACTGCTTCGAACCCTGGCACCTGCGCTATGTAGGAGTGGAAACTGCAACAAAAATTGCTCAGTCGGGTCTTTGCCTCGAAGAATATTACGGCATAACCTCTCAATATAAATAAATTAACAGCATTACGGGCGTTGTGTTTCGGCACAACGCCTATTGCAGTAAATATGAATCTGTGATATACTGTTTTCCTAAAAAGCTTAAAGGCGGTAAATATGAACTACGAAATTTATAAGGCAATGGGAATAAGCGAGGCTGTGCTTTCATATTCAGAAAAGATTCTGTCAGCTCTCAGCGAGCGTTTTTCAAAAATTGATGAAATTGCGGAATACAATCAGGCAAAGGTCTTAAAGGCTATGCAGGACAACCGTGTCAGCGCTCAGTGCTTTGCAGGCACAACGGGCTACGGTCACGACGATATGGGAAGAGATACCCTCGAAAAGGTATATGCCGACGTTTTCCACACAGAGGCTGCTCTTGTGCGTCCCCACATCACCTGCGGCACACATGCACTTGCGATTGCGCTTTCGGCAAATCTTCTCCCGGGGGATGAGCTTCTTTCCCCCGTGGGCAAGCCCTACGATACCCTCGAGGAGGTTATCGGCATCAGGGAATCCTCCTGCTCACTTAAGGAGTACGGTGTTTCCTACAGACAGGTTGACCTCTTAGAGGACGGCACCTTCGACTACGAAAATATCAGAAAAGCGATAAACGAAAAAACAAAGCTTATTACAATTCAGCGTTCAAAGGGCTATCAGATGCGCCCTTCCTTCTCTGTCAAGCAGATAGGTGAATTAATAGCCTTCTGCAAGGAGATAAAGCCCGATGTTACCGTTATGGTTGACAACTGCTACGGCGAATTTGTTGAAGAGCTGGAGCCCTCGGACGTGGGCGCAGATATGATTGTCGGCTCACTTATAAAGAATCCCGGCGGCGGTCTTGCCCCCATCGGCGGCTATATTGCAGGCACAAAGAAGTGTATTGACCGTTGCCACTACAGACTTTCTGCTCCCGGAATCGGTCAGGATGTCGGCGCAAGCCTTTCCCTTCTTACAAACTTCTATCAGGGCTTCTTCCTCTCCCCCACCGTTGTTGCAGGCGCTCTCAAGGGTGCAATTTTTGCCGCCAATATATATGAAAATCTCGGCTTTAAGTGTGTACCCGATTCTAAAGAGAGCCGTCACGACATTATTCAGTCGGTGCTTTTAGGCTCAAGGGAAAGAATGTTAGCCTTCGCAGAGGGCATACAGAAGGCTGCCCCCGTTGACAGCTACGTAACCCCCATCCCCTACCCCATTCCCGGCTACAACTGTGACGTTGTTATGGCTGCAGGTGCATTCGTTCAGGGCTCTTCAATCGAGCTTTCTGCAGACGGTCCCGTAAACGAGCCTTATGCAATTTATTTCCAGGGCGGACTTACCTGGTATCACGCAAAATTCGGCATTATGATGTCCCTTCAGAGAATGTACGAGCAGGGACTTGTTGAGCTGAACTGATTATCCCCCCCTGTTCTGTTTTTCGGAGCAGGGGTATTTTTTTATATGATAGTTATATTCGGCTTTCCCGAGTTATATTTTTTACTTCCCTAATTTCCCGTTTGACGGAAAATGCTCATATTTTGTACAGGTGTGCCGTTTCTTCGCAAAGAAACGGTACAGATGTGCGGAATATGGGCATTTTACGGAAACTGATGTTGTAAACCTTTCGTGTCGGGTAAAACTAACTTAACAAGGTCTGTACACAGTTCATTAATGGCACGGAAAGATGCGCAGAAATCGGCGGATTTTGTGGTTTTCGGCGGTGGCAAGGCGTACAATGGTACTCCGAACCGCCGAAAAACAAGCACCTTGAAACTTATATCGTGGCAAAAAAAATTAAGGAAAGAACCATTAAAAGCGTGGCTCTTTCCTTTTAATTTTTTTGTGCGTCAAAGCCGGGGATTTGTGCGCATCTTTCCCAAGTCATCCGTTGAGGGGTTGTCAATGAGCTCTCCGTCTGCGGTGAATCTTGAGCCGTGGCAGGGACAGTCCCAGGAATGCTCCGCCTTGTTGTATTTAAGTGCACACCCCAGATGCGGACATCGGGGTACGGTGGGGGTAAGAATACCCGTGACGGAATGGAAAATATTTGAAATCAGCTGAGGATGAAACACCGACCGGTCTGGAGTGAACACCTCAGCATAAGGGTTTTCTCTGCCCGTCAGCATATCGGAGAGTATTTCCGCCGAAACGGCAGAGGAGGTCATTCCCCACTTGTTAAAGCCCGTTGCGACAAAGAGATTTTCCGAAAAATCCGAATATTTCCCGATATAGGGAAGCCCGTCAAGGCTCATACAGTCCTGAGTGGCAAAGCGGTAGGAAATTTTCGCTTCGGGGAGCTTTTCACGGCAGAACTCCTCTAAAACGTTATAGGAGCCGCCCTTTTTACCCGTTCTGTGGTCCCCTCCGCCCACAAGCAGATAATCCTTGTAATTTCTGAAGGAAAAGCCGTCTTCCCCGTCCCCGAGATACATTCCGTTTACGTCGGGGGCATTGCGAAGTCCGAGCACATAGGAGCGGTGCTGATATAATTTAAGGGAGTAGCCCCCGTGCTTATTTATTATGGGAAAATGTGTGGCGACAATTATATTTTCAGCCGTCACGCTGCCATTCAGACAACGGACTTTTCCCGGCAAAAATTCTATAACCTTGGAATTTTCATATATTTTAAGACCCTGGGCAACACCAAAGAGAAATTTCAGGGGATGAAACTGCCCCTGAGAGCCGATTTTTACCGCACCTGCACACTCTGTCGGCAAGGGGATACTGTCGGCAAATTCTGCGGTGACACCGAGCTTTTCGTAGGCTCTTATTTCCTTTTCGATTTTTCTGCGGTCGGTTTCGGAATAAATGTAGGCATTCTTTTCCTCAAAATCACAGGGGAATTCTTCCGACATTTTCCGTATTTTTTCAAGACCGCGCCTGTTGGCGGCAAGGTAATTATATGCATTCTGCACACCGATGCTTTTTATTAATTTATCATATATAAGCCCGTGCTGAAAGGTAACCTTTGCGGTTGTGTTTTTGGTGATTCCCGAGCCTATGCTTTTTGCTTCAAGAAGCACGCAGTCGATTCCTCTTTGGGTCAGCTCCTTTAGTGTCAGAACACCTGCAAGACCTCCGCCCACAATCACAACATCAGTTTTTATGTCCTCATTTAATTGGGGAAAGCCCCCGTTTTTTGCAGTTGCACTCCATATTGAATTCAAAAAAACCACCTCTGCAGGTAGTATGTGCAGAAATTTACAATAAATAACAAAGACAGAAAATCAAAATCCGCACAAGGTGTGCGGAAATTTTTATTTTATACTGAGTCTTTCACAGTATCCCAATACTATATTTCTGAAATGCTCATACTTGAAATTATTCTTCACGTCGCTTACATCTACATACATTCCCGATAAAATATTCCCGATTACGGCTTCGGCTAAAAATGCTTCAAAGACATAATCATCGGAAAATGCCGGCTCAATGTCCGTGTTCATTTCCGTATTTATACCTTTTATTGCGCTTCGGTAAATTAAATTGTCTTTTCCTAAGTACTCACCCGCCTTTTTTAGGCACTCGAGACCTGTTCTCATATCGGACACGGTGATTCTGCCTTTATATAAAATCTGCCTTTCACCGCCGAGAAGTATATTGTCAATACTTGTTTCCAATACTTTTGCCAGTAAGGGCAGTACCCCTGTATCGGGAAGGGTCTCCCCTCTTTCCCATTTGCTTACCGCCTGAAAGGAAACACCCACTCTGTCGCCAAGCTCTGACTGAGTCAGCCCCTTTGTTTTTCTCAGAAGTGCTATCTGCGAAGCTACCTTATTCATATCCATAATATCAACTCCTTACGGTGATATTATATCAAAGAAAAAGCATAAATAAAATAACCTGTTATTTGATTTTACCTCTGCCTTTTTCAACCTGAAAATACGGATTTTATTTCTTTTTATGCGCTAAAATCCCGTTGCCACAAAATGTAGCAGGGGAAAATTACATTTTTTTCGTGACTTAAAGGTAAATTAGTGATAACATAAGCTTGACAGGCAAAACGAAACTTACCTGCCGAAAGGATGATACACTGTGAAAATATCAAAAACACTCAAACGCCTCAGAGCGGAAAAGGGCATAACTCAGGAGCAGCTCGCCGAACAGCTTTTCATTTCCCGTCAGTCCGTTTCAAGCTGGGAAAACGACAGAACTCAGCCTGACCTGGAAATGCTCGGGCGTCTCTCTGAGGTTTTCGGAGTTTCCGTCGAAGAGCTGGTTTACGGAAAAAAGCGGAATGTTACTCTCGAAACGGAAAAGCCCAACTACAACAGCACGCTTATAATTGTTTTTTCAATTTTAGGTGCACTTCTTGCAGGTACGGGTATTGTGCTTATATTCGTAACCTTCTGGCAGAAGATGCCGCTGCTCATTAAGGCTGTCCTTTCACTTCTTCCCCTTATTGCAGGGCAGGGGGCAGGTGTCTTCGTTCTTGCAAAAAAGAAGGACAAAATCCCCTGGTGTGAGGGTGCAGGTGTTTTATGGTGTGCAGGTATCGCCGCAACTCTTGCTATGATTTACAACATATTTAATCTGGGCTTTTATTGGCAATCAATTCTGATTTTTGTAAGCATACTTATTATCCCCGTGATACTGCTTCTTAACTGCGCTTCCCCCGTTGCGGTGTATTACGGGTGTACAATAGCCTGGTTCACATACGAATTTGACGAGGGTTCACCTTATTTAAAGCTTGCGCTGACGGTGTTTCTTACGGCGGTAGGCTGCGTTTTCACCTCCCGTCTTGTAAAAAAGGAAAAAAAGAGTATAAGAAGCCTTTATTCACACTGGGTCAGCATTGCGGCGGTAATCGCCCTTTCCCTTATTACGGCATCCGGCTTTAACGGAGATTTTATTTTCATTGTTGCAGCCGCAGCCGCCACAGCTCTTTGTCTTCTTCTTATCTCTCTTAAGGAACCCGACATTGCAATGCCCTACAGAATCCCGGGGCTTTTGTTAACAAGCCTTTTTCTGTTTGCCGGCGGGGCTACGTACTACGGAAACCTTGACAGGGAGAAGGAGAACATTATTCTGACGGCAGTTATGATTTTTGCCGTTATTCTGACACTCGCCTTTATTATTATCACCAAAACAAAATCAAAGGATAAATTTCTCAATTCGTACATTTTGGCAGGCGGTGTTGCCTTTCTGGCATTTTCCGTAATTTCATATTATATGCCTGACTTCGCATCAAAAAGCAGTAATGATGAAATATTTATAACCGCAATGAAAATAATTGCAATTGCAGGAAACATCATTCTTATGATTTCGGGCGGCAGGGACAGGAAGCTTCTTCCCATAAACACGGGCTTTGTTTCCGTGTCGGCTCTTACCTTCCTTATTGTATATCAGTCTGACCTTTCAATGATAGTAAACGGCTTGTTGCTTCTTCTGTGCGGTGCAGTACTGCTCTTTATCAACTACAAGCTGTCACGAAAGCCGAAAAAAGCACCTGTCACCGTAAATCCCGAGGAGGTGGCTGACAATGAATAAAAAATTAAAAGCATTTATTTCCCTTGCAATTGTAATTCAGCTTCTTGTCCCCTCTTTTCTTCTCGTTCACCATTATTCTGTCTTAAGTACCGCAAAGCAGCTTGAAACAGAGTATACCTTTGAGATTTCCCGGATTTATTTTAACAATTACTACTTTGACTATACGGAAGGCGCCGCAACTCTGAAGCAGGACGGTCCTGTGGAATTTGATACAGATGCGGTTATTTCGTGGGGCAACAAAAAGCTTAAGGTCATTGCTTCTCCTCAGAATAATGTGATAGATACACAGGAGCTGAAAAGCGGTGAAACTTCTGACAGCTGGTTTTACAGCAAGTATTACAGACAAAACTCCATAATAGATGCCGAAAAATACAGCTTTGAAGAAGGAATTAACGCTGAAGAAATAAAGACGGCACTTCGAAGAGAGTATTCGATTCTTAAGGATAAAGAGGACAGAGAACCCGCCTACCTTACCGCAAAAATCTACAAGGGAGTTTTTATCCCCACAGCAATATATTTCCGCGGAGAGAAAATTATTGATATAAATATGTAATCCAATATATAACGGGCGGGGTTTCCCCGCCCGTTATTATAAATACGAATCAGCACGGCTCCTCCCGAGAGACACAAAAGCTGATTTTGCATCGTAGGGGAGGGGTCGCCCCTCCCGTTTTTGAAAATTCTGAACTTTTATCAATAAAAATTACAACCCTTTTTAACGGGCAGGGAAACCCTGCCCCTACCGAGATAACAGCCTCTCGGGGAAAATCTCCGACCTCCGAATTCCGAATTTGCCAAATTACAATCCGTTTTATGCTTTTTTGTAGCACTTATAATAATGTGCTATGTTTATGTCCTCGTCCATATCGAGCCCGTGGGAGCCGCAGTCTCCGTCTATTTCGTGACAGCCGTGGTCCATAGCGAAGCCTATAAGGGTGTTGTGCCCCTGCCATTTGTCTCTTATGAGAGCATCAAACATACCGTAGGTTCTTGAATTTGCGCGAAGCTCGGAAAGAGCCTCCTTACTTTCGGGACCGAATTTGTGCATTATTGAATCGTAATTTCCGTTATACACCGCAATAAAATCGTAATTATCTTCTGTAATAAGCTCTGCCGCCTTGGCGTTTACCTCTTCGACGGTATCATAGAAGAAATAATCCATATTTCTCTCAAGATAGATTCTTGACATAGAGTCTCCGTCGGTGCAGACAATAGCTGCCTTTTTGCCGGCACGGATAAGGGCATCAAAAATCGTATCAATAGTGATAACGGGCTTTGTGTAAGACCTGATGCCGTGAATTTCAGGCTGCGCTCCCGTATACATTGTGCCGAAGCAGACGGGAGTAACCGAGGGCATAACACAGCTGAGAGGAAGTCTGAGCTCTGCTCTTTCAGTCACTTCCCTTAAAAACCAAGGGTATTTTTCGTCTATCCACTGAGCTATTGCATCGGGGTTATACATAAAAATTCTGTCTGCCTTTTCCCCGGCAAGAGCCTTGTCTGCGTAATCGCAAAGGTCTTTATTTGCATCGGCAGCCTTTTCGGGTGCTTCAATACCCAAGGCATAGCACAAGGCAGCGCAAAGGGTATCTAAAGAATTCTGATTTTTCATATTCATTCCTCTTTTACGTAAGCTTCGGTTTTATGCATTTATCCTACGGGAACCTGATATGTCACACCCTCAAACTGCATTGTAACATCCTCACGGGTGAAGCCCTCGAGAGAGAATCTGTCGGAATAGTAGTTGTATTTATCAATAGTAAAAGTAGTGTCGGGCTTGCAGGTTATCACGGTACAGCCTCTCTGGGAGCCTTCCTTATCAATACCCGAATATGCAAAATAGTCTATGCTGTAGCCGTAGCTGAACTGAATTCCCTTGTACTCGAAGGTAATGCTGTTATAGTGGTCGTGGCCGTTGAACATAGCCTTTGTGGAACCGAGCTCCAGCATTTTTTCGAACATACTGTCATCCCCGAGACCGCAGTAAACTCTTCTGCCGCCCTCACCTAAAATGCCGTCTATGAACTTAAAGTCCTCTGTGTCCTTAAAGCCGCCCTCCTCGAAGGCATACCACGCATCAGCCATCTCAACCAGGGGAATATGGAAGAAGGCGAGAGTCTTTACGGTGCCGTAGGTCTCCCACAGTCCGCCGTTTTCGTCTCCCTGAATTGCCTTAATGGCATCGGCATTTTCCTTGTTCATACGCTTTATTTCGGCTTCATACCACTCCACCTGATTTTCGTGGATATTGTCGTAATGTCCTCGAATGCTTGTGATTATATCATTCTTTACATAAGCCTGAGAGTCAATCATAACAAGAGCCTGAGTAATGATTCCGTCTGAATTTTTTATTTCAATTACGTGGTTGCCGAAGCCGTCAACGTCCTCGGGCCCTGCGCTGAACAGACAATGCTTATATTCCTCTTTTTCGTAGAACTTACCCATAGCCTCTCTGTCAAAGTATGAATAAGCCTCCGCATCGTGGTTGCCGAAGGTTACTGTCCAGTAAACTCCGAGGCTTTCCATAAGATTTGCAAAAGCCTTCGCACCGCTGAAGTTATTGAAGGTCCCTGCCATATAGGGTACGGGGAACGCAATATCACCCGTTGCAACAACAAGGTCGGGCTTTTCTGCGGTTACCATTGTTGCTACTGCATTAAGAGCCTTTTCGTCAACGCCCTTTGACATAAAGCCGCCGCCGATATGTATATCCGTCAGGTGCATTATCTTGATATCACGGTCAGAAAGAAAATACTTCTCCCCGTCTTCGTCTGTGACGAGCACTACGGGCTCATCATACCGGACGGGAGCATAGGAAGCGCCCTTTTTTATAAGATTTTCCACTGCAAGGATATTAAGGACTGCAACAACCGCCGCAAGAACAATAATAACCGCCAAAACGGTCAGAATTATTTTTTTCGCCTTTTTACTTTTTCCTCTTGCCAAAATACTCCACTCCTTAAATTCACTTAAAGATACTTTTTCATTACACGCATATAATCACGCTTACCGTTAAAAACAGCAACAATATAAGCCGTGTTTTCTTCTTTTTTATAAAGATAAAATATCAGATAGCTTTTATGCACAAGAAAGCGGTAGCCTGCGATCATAAGTGTTCTGTCATTGGGAATTGAACCGCATTCGGGGAAATCCTCAAGAATTTTACATCTCTCCTGCAGCTCTTTTACAAAGCGCAGCGCAATTTCCCTTTCTCCCGATTGCTCATAAATATACACCGCAGTCTCTTTAAGATCTGCCTTGGCGGCAGCGGTCATTTTTATTTTACAGCTCATAAATCCATACTCTCCAGATCAGCTATGATATCCGAAAACGCCGAATCTGCATCCTGCACACGACCGAGCCTGATATCGTCAAGCCCCTGCGCAAGATGATTATAAACCGAAAGCCTTGCTTCAAGCTCCGCAATATAATTAATCTGCTCCCTGAAAGCCTCGTGACTGAGAAGAACCGTATCTTCTTTTCCGTTCACGGTAATTGCAACGGGATTTTCTCTTGTAAGTGCGGAAATCCCTGCATAATTTGTCCTGATGTCCTTTGAGGGTCTGATTGAAATTCCCTGTTCCATAAATACACCTCCCGGTCTTGGTAGTCATATTATAATCCTATATTGCTACCTTTGTCAATAAATTATCCTGTTTCTTTAATTTTATTCTATGTCTTACTATTCGTCTGACCCTAAAAATTTTTTTATCTTCTCTGCGTCCTTATATCCCAGGTCATAGAGCTTCTGAAGTCCCTCTTTTTCTCTTGTGGCGGTTTTTATTCCGAAGCAGTCCCGGGGGGCTAAAATCAGCACACGGCCCTCTCTTTCAAGCTCAAGAATTTCATCTATCCTCTTCTTGTAGTCGGTGTGAGAGGCTGCAACCTTCTTTGCAATTTCGGGATATTTTTTAAGAAGCAGTCTTACAAGACTCTTAGGAAAAGCAGATTTTTCGTAGTCTGTCGGCAGAGTCAGGCAGATAATCAGCTTATCACAGCCGTCAAGGAATGCCTTTTCGTAGGGAACGGGGTCAGAAACACCGCCGTCAAAATGGTACTCTCCCTTAAAGAATATGGGCTGTCGGCAGGCTATGGGAATGGCACAGCTTGCCTTAAGAAGGGTAAATTCGTCAACCGACACGTCGTTTTTTGTAAAATAACGGGGCTGTCCCGTCGTTGCCTCTGTGGTTACGCCAACGAAGACCTTATCCGACCTCATCACGGCATCTAAATCGAGGGGATCCTTGCCCGATCTGTTGGTAATGCCGGAATATATATAGTTAAGGTCAATAAACATCCCCTTTTTAAGGTAGTTTTCCGCACTCATATATTCCTTTTCAAAGGCATAGCTGAGATAAAAGCGCCTGAGTCTGCCCCTTTGTCCTGCAATATAGGTAATAAGATTCGCACTGCCCGCAGACACTCCGAGGCAGTAATTGATATCAATGCCGTTATCAAGAAGATAATCGTATATTCCTGCGGTATATATTCCTCTCATACCGCCGCCGACGTCTAAAATTCCGACCATATTTCACCCTGCCCTCCTTTTCCGGAACAGTTATCTTAAAGCCATATTCTGCCGGCAGGCCAAGAATCAAAGGCTGTTGATCCGAGCCTGAATGTCCTTCAGCTGCTTTGTCCCGGGAGCAAATATTTTTTCGGCAAGACTCAGAATATACTCAGCCAAAGCCTTCGCCTCCTCAAGCCTGCCCGTTTGAGCAAGACACTTTAATTTAATCTGCAGCTGCTCATATCTTGCAAAATGTATTTCGCTGTAAAAAAGACCGTATTTTTCTATAGTGGTTTCACAAAGCTCCAGCGCTTCCTCATAACGCTTCATACCGAACAGAATTATTACCCTTCTCGACATAGAGTGAAGCGTATCGGAGTCATTTTCTCCGAACATGGGATACAGAATATCATATGCGTCATCATTGAGCTTCATTGCACGGTCATATTCTCCCAGGGCAACGCAAACGTCAGCAAGCTGCATATATGCACCTGCTACCTTGGGATACTGTGTATCCCCCTCGGGAATCCACCGCTCATTTTCCATTACCGCAGTCTCAGCATATTCTTTTGCTTTTTCGAAATAACCGGTATCACCGCAGGCTTCTCCCGTCAGCAGATAAATCTTAGCCAGATTGACGAGGGTATGTCCGTACGTAGCGTGTTCACGCACGGAATTCAGCTCAACACTTCCGAAAATATCTGCTGCAAGCTCCAGCCACTTTGTAGCCTCGGGCAAAGAATTTTCAAGCCACAGATTAAATGCATACACCCAGCCTGCCTTAGATGCCGCTCTGCCGCTGTCAAAAGAGTATTTTCCGGATGTGGCTTCGTAATAGCGGTATATTCGTCCGGCAAGCTCTGCTGCTGCAGCAGGCTTAACCGAAAAGCTGTATAATGCCTCAGCCGCCTTATAAAGTGCAATTGTTTTTTCGTTGATATCGGGGAAATAGCTCATAACGCTGTCTGCGATATTTGCATATCTCTCCTTTACCGCCAGAGTAAAATGCCATGCCTTGTTTTCTTCAATTGTATCAAGGAATCTCTGAAGGAATTCCTCGCAGTTGTTTTCATCTGCAGGCAGCTCGTGCCTGATAACGTCACGGATAATGGGATGCAGTGAAATACCGTCCGTATTACGTGTGATCCAGCCGCGGTTTTCAAGATTATTCAATATCTTCAGGGAATCCAATGCCGCCCATATCTTGAAATCACGGACAGCAACACCGCTCAGAGGCATCAGAGAAAGATACATCAGCACCTTCTTTTCCGCATCGCTCAGCTCAAAAACCTTGAACATTCTGAGAAGATTCATATATGCTGTCTGAGTTCTGTTTCCGACATCATAAACCTCCTCATTGAGGGACAGAATTCCTTCCTTTTTCAGGGCAACGATCATTTCTCCTGCAGTCTGACCGCTGTTTTCCATATGCTGAGCAAGCAGCTCAATTGTATAAGTATGCCTGTTGACAAGCTCAATCAGCTCTATAAGGTCCTTATCGTCTCTGTCAACCTCAAAGCCCTGATAATTCTGCATAAATACATTGATAAGATTCTCAAGAGAATCAATCGGTCCGACCTTTATACCGGGATACATACGGGAATAATCACATCTTGTTGTGATAAGCAAGCGGTATCTGCCCTCCAGAAGCTCTGCCAGGGCATCATCGTGCTCTGTGTCAAAATTATCTATGATAATCAGCGTGCGCTCATCGGAAAGCTTCTGAATTTTGCTGAGCTTTCTTTTAAAAAACGCAGAATCGTCCTCCTTAACACCGTCAGAGCGGACAAGACGGGTAAATTCGGGTTCAATTTCAAAGGCGGCTTCGCTGTTTATCAGCTCACGAAGATCGCCGTTGTAGGTAGCATAAATAATAGTATCGTAATTATTTCTGTTGCGCTTTGCATACTGCTTGGCAATTTCCGTCTTACCGATTCCGCCGATTCCCTGTATAAAAACAACTCTTTCGCCGTCATCAAACATCTGCGATATTTTCTCTATCACGCTGTCTCTTCCGCAAAAAACATTCTTGGGAATAACGGACGGTGTTGAAACAAGCCTCTCCCTTGCAGAGGCTGCGCCGCCTGAGGCTTCCTTGGAGAGCGGCTTTCCGATTGCCTTTGAAATTGCCTTTGCAAGCTCGTATATTCTCTGCTCCTTGGTAGGAACGGTAGCATCGATATATTCCACTCCGTAAAGGTCATACCTCAGATCACCCTGCGGCTGTGCCTTATCAAGCTTAAAGGGAATAATCGTCTTATCCGCATCAAACGCCAAGCCGATTTCCTTAGGAATCTCCTTTGACAGAAGTGCATTTTCGCTTTGCACAAAAACAACCGCCCGAGCCTCGTCAATCGCACGGGGAATTAATGCCTTATAGCGTCTTCCGCCGTCAATATCTCTCGTGCATATCCAGCAGGAAAAGCCGTATTCGGAAGTCAGCGTATTTACTATTTCCTCTGCAACATCCTGATCTGCAAAGCTGAAGCTTATAAAAATATCATGCGAGTACTGTTCGCTCATTTCTTTATCCTCCGATGTAAAAAAGCCGTTTTTATACGATTACCTTGTACCGACTCTGCTGTCCTTGCGCTTTTCTTCCTCGCTGAGAGAAGAAAAATCAACCAGGTCGTGATGCATTTTTGCAAGGTCGTTTCTGCCGGACTTATCTGTTGTACCGCTGAACACATAGCCCTCGGCTCTCATATATGCATTCCATCTGCGGTGCTCAAGATTTTCTATAATATCACGCTCTTCGGCAGTCAACTCGTCCTCTCTTTTTGCGGCTCCGGGAATCAGGCATTTCTCACGTGCCTTCATATGTATAGCCTGGGCAACGGATGACCTGTAATTATATTCATAGGTCCAGAATTCCTCCTCCTTGCCCCATTTAAGGTGCTGTGCAAGCGCCCTTGCCTCAAGCTCGGACGCAATTATTACGTTTTCGGCATAAGAGGTCTCAATATCGCCCACAAAATCAATATCGTAGGCCTGTCCTCTGTAATTCTTAATGCCCTCCAGAGCTTTTTTCTGACGGGTATTATAAACCACGGTCTGAATAACGGGATGAATCTTCATTCTTTCAAAGTACATTCTCAGTCTTACTGCCGTATTGATATTTATGTCATCGTCACCAAGGGCAACAAAAACGTAGGTTGCATCGGTTATTGCCGAGATTCTGTCGGCAAAGGATTTTGTCTGCACGTCAGCACCTGAGCAGACCGAAATACAGTACTGTGCCTCGCCCTCACGGTAAACGCCGTTATAGTCGGGAGACATCAGCTCGGGAGCAAGAGCCGTGAATTTTTCTTCTGCCAGGGGGTCCTTATCGAACGCATTTATTCTGATTCTGTAGCCGTCCATCTGTCCGTACCAGGTCAGAGCCTTCACCATTTCCGTGCCGTGGCTTCCCATTCCGACCACAACGGCAGAGATAAGCTTTTCTCCGTCGGCACCCTCTTTTGCACCGTCAAAAATAATGTCTCCGTGCTCATAAAGGTTTCTGCTGATTAAGGACTGCACCTCATTGATTCTGCGCACCTTGACCTTGCCCTTGTCAATATCTGTCAGAAGCAGCTCACTTTCTGTTTTTATTGCAAAAACGTAAATGCGGATATTGTCTCTGTCCTTGAAGGCATCTGTCAGGCTGAGTGCCTGAGTAAGATTCTCCGATTCGTTTTTACCGATTGTAAAAAACCATATTGCTTTTTTGGATGAATGTCTTCTGAAATTTACCGAAAGAATGTCCTTCCTGAAGCATATTGCACCGAGAAGCTTTGCCTTCTCCGCTAATTTATAGCTTTTTTCCTCGTTACCGTCAAAAACGTCGGCAAAGACAATTGCGGCATTTTTGTTTTTTGCCTTAATATCGCTTGCAAGAATCAGGGATTTTTCGTTAAGCTCCGAGAAAACGTATACGTCCCTGAAATATACACACAGATACCTCATATATGCCGAAGCATTTTTAAATAAGGATAAAACAAAACCCACGGAAAATGCAGGCGCTATAATAAAAATCAGCGCCGTCCAGATAAGATATATAACGCTGAGCCATTGGGGACAGCCGTCAAGACTGCCCGTAATCTTATCAAAATCCAGGCTGAAGCCGAAGGTGTCCTTCGAATCCGCAAGCGCCATAAAAACCGCCTCGAGACATTCGGCTACGGAGAAGCCCTCTGCTGCGAAATGCATGGGTATATACAGGAAAAAGGCTGATACCCATACGCCTGAAAAAAGGAGCTTAAAGGGATGCAGAATCTTCTTTTTCAGCGCCGTACTGCCGCTGATTACAAAGAAAACGGAAAGCGACAATATAAAACAAATAACGGAAAGCACAAAAAACGTAAGCCACATAAATTTTCTCCTCACTGCACTTTGCAGACATATAGTGCTATTATACTTCACGGCAGTCTGCCTGTCAATTTTACGGCAGATTATTTCCCGACAATATTCAGAAAATAAGGGGCTGCTTAAGGCATATAACCTTAAGAGCCCCAAATACTTATACATCCATAAATGCTCTCTTGATAACGCTGTCCTGAAGCTCATCTTCCAATCTTACAAAATACTCGCTGTAGCCGCCGACACGGACAATAAGATTGCGGTAATTTTCGGGATTCTCCTTTGCCTTGAGAAGCTCCTCGGGAGAAACGACCGTAACGGTGTATTGCTGTCCGCCGCCTGCAAAATACGCTTTTGCAAGTGCAATAAAGGAAGCCTTACCCTTCTCGCTGCCGAACAGCTTCTTTTCAAACTTATTCTGAAATACAAATCCGCTGCAGGCATCGGTGTGATTGTATCTGAGCACAGACTTGATTTGTGCCGTGGGTCCGTTTGTGTCACGCCCGGGGGTTGCGGCAATGCTGTCTGCAAGCAGAGGCTCACCCTTCAGTTTTCCGTTAGGAAGTGCCGCCGTCCTTTTCCCGTAGTCTGCAGCACGGTTATAGGTACTGCATCCGCCTGTGAACACACCGCCTCTGTAGGTGTTATTGCGCTTGAGAACAGTAAGGAAGCGGTTCAGCACCCGTGCGGTTATGAGATCCACCTCTTCAATGTCATTTCCGAACTTTTCACAATTCCTGAAATCCCGGTGAAGCTGTTCAAAGCCCTCAAAGTTCACATCCAGAGCATCAATAAGCTCTGACATTGTATATTTCTTTTCATCATAAACAAGCTTCTTGACGGCATAAAGGCTGTCACCCGTATCGGCAATGCCTTCAGCTAAAATCTGACCGTGATTGTAAAGCGGACCGCCGTTTCTGTAGTCTCTGCCCTTTTCAATACAACCCTCAATAAGGCAGGAGCGCAGAGGATGAGGCTCAAAAACGCCCCGAAGGTGTTGAAATATATTTGCACTTGAGCAGGCATTATACGTCACGTATTCAAGCTGATCCGTAAAAGCCCGTTCAAAGCTCTCATAGCTCGTAAACGTTCTCGGGTCACCGGTTTCAACGGAGACCTTCTCACCGGTCATGGCATTCACACCGTTATGAAGTGCAAATTCAAGGCACTTGGTAAACACAACCTCGCCGTCCTCAAGACCCATATGGCTCTTTCCGAGAATATCTATCTGATTACAGCCGTTCATACAGTAATCGTGACTGTCCTCGGGCGGAATTCCGATCTTTTCAAGAGCCGTGCAAACCACGTCGTCATTATATAATGCAGGAAGTCCCGTTCCTGCCGCAAGAGTATCGGCAATGGCATTCCAGAGCTTATCGGGTGTGTTTTTGTGAACACGGCAAGTCAGGTTGGGGGTATTGTAGCCTTTCTTTCTGACCATAGCAAGAATGTCATAGGTAAGCTCGTTTGTCTCATCGTTCAGATTCTCATCACTTCCGGAAATACACAGATTCCAGGAGCGGTGATCGAGAAAGTAGTCCCACAGTCTGTCAAGGAGTCCGATTATCTCATCCTTATTCTCGGTTTTCAGATATGCGGGATACATATACTGATCAAACCGACCGGGAGAATCACTTCCGTCAAGGGCAAAAATGAGCATAAAAGCACAAACAGCCGACATAAAATCGTAAGCAGGCTTCTTCGGCACGGTTTCAAATGCCTTTGCCATACGCAGAAGGAATTCCTTGTCTTCGGCATTTTCGCAGGCTTCTGCCCTTTCGAGAGCGGTCAAGCGGTATCTTTCACCGATAATGTCCATTGCATCCAGAGCATAAGAGCACGAGCGGTAAAACCACGCCTCGTCGGGATGCTTTCCTCGGTTTTCGGCAATTAATGCACGGATATGATCCGTTCCGTAATTGACTATTCTTCCGTAATTGGGATTGGAGTGTCCGCCCCATCCGCCGCCCCATTCGGCACCTGAGCGGTCAAGTGCCTGCTCAGACTCGGAATAAAGCCTTTTTGCTTTATCTCTGAAAAGCTTCAGTTCATAAGCATATCTTTGCAGAGTTTCCCTGTGTTCGGGAAAATCCTCGGCAAGCTTCATAATGTTTTCAACGGAAAAGCAAAGCCCCTGCGAAGGCACATAGGCTGACGTGCCGTATTTTGTTTCAAATGCCGTTTCGGGAAGCAATTGGCGGGAAAACCTGATTTCAATATTCCTTGCGGCATATAAGAGAGCGAGCCCCACTCTTTCACCGTACTCAAGGCTCTCGTCGAGAAAATATCCGTAAAGGAAGGGGTCAATATGTACTAAATCTGTCATAAACAAACCTCTTTTTCAGAGAAATATTATTTTGATACTCTCACGTCTGTTCCGTGAGAAGAAAAAAGTGAGCACCAACGGGAAATTTCCCTTTCCCCTGCATTCTCCCGTACATAGGCGGCGCTTAGTCCTATTTTTTCGGATTTTCCCGTACCGAGAGCATGATAAGGCATAATTTCTGCATATCTGTACCGCCCCTTGTTCTCCTTGAGAAAAGCCGACAGCAGGGCAATGTCCTCGTCGCTGTCGTTACAATCGGGAACTAAGGGCAGTCTTATGATGATATCTGCACCCAGGTCCATAAGATAACGCAGATTTGACAAAATATGAGCATTATCCGTTCCTGTCAGCCTGCGGTGAAGCGCAGGGTCAATGCATTTAATATCAAAAAGAAAGGTCGTGCCCAGCTCTGCCGCCCTTTTATAGAAATCACGAGAACCGACACCGCAGGTTTCTACGGCAAGTGAAATCCCTGCCTCCTTTGAAAGAGAGAGAAGCTCCGACGTAAAATCAGCCTGATATGACGGTTCACCGCCCGTGACGGTTATTCCTCCCCCCGAGGTGTCATAGAACATCTTGTCCTTAAGTACCTCCTCTAAAACCTCCGATGCTGTCATTTCTTTACCGATAATTTCATTTGCACCGTTAAGGCAAGCCTTCGCACAGCTTCCGCAGGCGATACAGCTTTCACGGTCAAGCTTCAGAGAGCCGTTCTCAATCAAGCGTCCGGAGCACACCTCAAGACATCTGCCGCATAATGAGCATTTCTGTCTGTCAAAGGAAAGACTCGGTGCTTTCTCAAGGCTTTCAGGGTTATGGCACCATATGCATCTGAGGGGACAGCCCTTCAGAAAGACACAGGTACGTATGCCGTCACCGTCGTGTATACAAAATTTCTGTATGTTGAATACCGTCCCTGTTTTCATCCTATGCTCACCTGCCTTTTACTCAATTATATCACTCGGACCGTGAAAATCAATATTATATCAGAAAAAGAAGAAAAGTAAAAACGGGATCTTTACTGCTCTTTAAAAAGAAAAACAGACTCCGGACCGAACACCCCTGTTCAAATCTGAAGTCTGTTCCGACACGGAATAACGCCCGTATTTTAACAGAATTAACCTCTTATAAACACATAATAATTTGTATCATATCCGCCGTAACGGTAGTCGCCGCTTTTCCATTCGATTATCATATAATCTGTTCCGTCAACTGTTCTTATTTCATACTCGCAGGCAGACCAATTCCATTTTCTGAGAAGGAAATTTTTTGTCCACGTAACCGTATTCTCACCCTCAAAAACCGCATCTGCATATACGCATTTTGCGCCTCCGTCAGGGAAGAAATGCAGCTCTTTGAAATATAAGTCGTCTTCAGGTTCACGCTCACCCGGAAAATCAGCTTCTTCCCAATCGGCACCTAAAAATGAATGGGAAATCCATTTGCCGATGATTCTTTCATCATTTATAAAGGGCTTTTCTATATTATCCTTTCTTGCAATGTCTTCGGCGGAATATTTATTGCTGTCAACCTTCTTCAATGACATATATACCGGCTTTCCGCCACGGCTGACCTCTGTTTCTCTGAGAGTTATAAGCATATATGTTCCGTCCTTCTTTTCTTCAATTTCATACTCATTGTAAGCATTGCCCGAAAGATAGGAATTGCTGATAAAATATCCCTTTGTCCAGCTGTAGCCCCAGTATTCCTCTCCGTCGGGGAGAAAATACAGATATTTTACGTCACCGCCGTAAAAGCCCGTGTTATCACAGAAAATATTTTGGATATAATCCTCTTTAACGGCAAAAACACCCATTACCTCCCACTTTCCTATGACAGATTCATCATTTACGAAAGGAATTTCTTTTTTCGGCTGTACGGCTTCATCGCCCAATTTTACAACCTTACAGATTATTTCATCGTCTTTTACATCATACTGTGATATACGCTGATAATCAGCCGCCTTGATTTCAGCCTCGGCAACAGTACACAAATCGGCGGCATTGTCATGGGCACAACGCTTTATAACAGCCATACCGTCACAAAAAGCAATATCTAACTTTGTCATCATAAGTTTAGCCTCCTTAAGATTTTTGAGTGCATCAAGAAAGTCTTTTTCCTTCTGAGAGAAAATTGCTTCAATTTCTTTGTTTGATTTTCTCCCGGAAATGATTTCTCGGATTTCCTGCAAGGAGAAGCCTGCCTTTTTCAAGGCGTTTATTCTGTAAAAAGTCAGAATCTGCTCAGAGCTGTAATATCTGTAGCCCGAAAACTTATCTGTGTATTGTGGCTCAAGAAGCTTTTCTCTGTCATAATGCCTGAGAACGGAAATTTTCGTTCCGCACATTTTCGCAAACTCTCCGATTTTCATAAAACCTCTCCTTTACAATCTAAGGTACCTTACAGGCATAGTATAAACCTGAAGTTAAGGTTAGAGTCAAGAGGTTTTGAAAACTTTTTTGAAATCATAACCACAACTTGAACTGGTGGTTTGTACAGGACCTATAAGGGC
>JAZNAI010000276.1:0-2111 GCA_045586465.1 Acutalibacteraceae bacterium
GTTTTTTCTTACGGCATATAAGGATCGTCGGAAGCCTTATAGTCCTCGGGCATCATAAACTGTCTTATGAATTTTATTGTGAAGTCAACGCCCCACTGACCCTTTGCGCCCTTCCATTTGCCGGAATGAGGCTCAATGGAAAGAACACCGTTATAATCGTTTACGTAAAGCATTGTCATAATTGCACCCCAGTTAAGTCCGTCAAGACCTGCAGGCGGATCGTCAAAGCCGTCACCCGCAATGTGAAGCACACCCTTTACGTGGAAATGGTACACACGGTCGCCCCAGTCACGAAGCTCCTTAAGATAGTCTCCGCCTCTGTTAAAGCAATGAGAGGGGTCATACTTTATACCGAGCTCGGGAAGTGCTCCGTGAATTACGCTCCAGGCTCTTTCTTCGCATACAAAGTTTGCCCAGTCGCAGTTATAGGTTGCAATTTTAACGCCCTTGTCCCTTGCATAATCAAGAAGTGTCTTAAAGTAATCTATAGCTATAAGGCAGTTTTCGTAATAGGTCTTTCCTTCAATGTAGTTACAGCCCACATTATACACGGGACAGCCCACAATTGATGCAAGATCGATAAGATTCTTATCGTGCTGTAATGCTTCAGGTATAGCACAGCCGTTTTCATCTACTCTTTCCATGCCCCATCTGCCGATTGAGCCTACAAGAATACCGTATTTCTCGGAATAGCCCTTTATTTCCTCGGCTCTTTTAAGCACTTCCATTGAATCGTTATAGTAATTAATACAGAATTCAACAGCCTCGAGGCCCTTTTCCTTTACTGCCTTGAAATGGCCCTCTTCCCAACCGTTAATAATACCCAATTTCATTTGAATCACCTCGGAAACAGTATAACAAAACCCAAAGCCCCGTGTCAACAATATGACAAGAAAACGATATGATTTCACAAAAATTTTATTGAATATGCCGCCCTTGTGTGTTAAAATAAAGAAAACATTTTTCAGGGAGGATTTATTATGGCTAAATGGCGTGTAGGACTTATCGGTAACGGCGGTATCTGTAAGGGTGCCCACTTAAGCACATATCTTAACGACGAAAGACTTGAGGTTGCCGCAGTCTGCGATATTATTGAAGAAAGAGCACAGTTTTTAAAGGATAATTATTTCCCCGATGCTAAGGTTTACACGGATTTCAACGAGCTTCTTAAAGACGAAACAATAGACTCCGTTGACATCTGCACCCCCAACTATCTGCACTCAATTATTGCCGTTGCGGCATTCGAGGCAGGCAAGCACGTATTCTGTGAAAAGCCCGATGCAGTTGACGTTACAGAGGTTCTCAGAATGAACGAGGCAGCAAAGAAGGCAGGCAAGACCCTTATGGTTATGAGAAACAACCGCTTTGTTGATGCTTCCGTTTTTGCAAAGAAGTTTATTGAAAAAGGCAAAATGGGTGACATCTACTGCGGCAGAGCCGGCTGGCAGAGAAGAAGAGGCATCCCCGGCAAGGGCGGTTGGTTCACAACAAAGGCGCAGTCAGGCGGCGGTCCCCTTATTGACCTTGGCGTTCATATGATTGACCTTGCAATATGGCTTATGGGCAATCCCACTCCCGTTGCTGTTTCGGGTAACACCTATATGAAGTTTGCGGACAACGATTCCTCAGACTCCGTAAATTCCGATTTCGGCGACAAGAATGCAGAGGGTACCTTTGACGTAGAAGACCTTGCAATGGGTATGATCCGTTTTGACAACGGTGCAGTTCTGCAGATTGAATTCAGCTGGGCATCCAACATCAAGGAGGAATGCCGTTTTGTAGAGCTCAGAGGCACAAAGTCGGGTATGAGCTGGAGAAACGGTGTGCTTGAGCTCTTCACGGAGGAAGACGGTCAGCAGCTCAATATCACCGCTCCTAACTGCAAGGAGAATAACGGCCACGCAAACAACTTAAAGCATTTCTACGATGTTGTTATTGACGGCAAGGAGCCCATTTTCGTAGGTCAGCAGGGCATTGATATGATAAAGATTCTCTGTGCAATCTATGAATCAGCAAAGACCGGCAAGGAAATCAGCTTAGTGTAAAGTGTCACAAATCAGCGGATTTGACGCACGGAAGATAATAAAGGGGAAAGAGCCACGGGAGACCTT
>JAZNAI010000277.1:0-9422 GCA_045586465.1 Acutalibacteraceae bacterium
GTAACTTATTTGAATTTGCGCTTACGAGCAGCTTCTGACTTTTTCTTTCTCTTTACAGAGGGTTTCTCGTAGTGCTCTCTCTTACGTACTTCCTGGATAACGCCGTCACGAGATGTCTGACGCTTAAATCTTCTGAGTGCGCTGTCAAGAGATTCGTTTTCTTTAACTTTTACCTGACTCATTATGTATTCCCTCCCTCCGCTTTCTGCGTGGGTAATTAGCATTAATTCTTTGACATTATACAACAGTACCTACATACTGTCAATATGTTTTTTTGAGCTTTTTTTGTAAATTTTTGTTATTTTCAATTATTTTTTTGTCGGGCGGTTTATATGAATATTATGTCGTTATTTGCCCTCAGCACGGGTGTCTCTGTTTTTATGCTCGGAATGATGCTTATCAAGCATTCTTTAAGTGAGAATTTCGGCAAAAAATCGGAAAAGCTGCTGAAAAAATTCACAGCAGGCAGATTTTCTGCTGCGGCGGTGGGAACGGCTGCAACAGCGGTGCTTCAGTCCTCCTCCGCATCAAGCGTAATAACGGCAACTCTTGTGGATAACGGGAGTCTCAGTCTTTACGGTGCATTCTGGATAATTGTGGGAGCTAATCTCGGCACAAGCTTTACGGGACTTCTGACTGCCGTTTCTTTCTCTGAAATAGCTCCCTTTGCGGTAATAATCGGAATTATACTTATTTCTCTTACGAGGAAAAAAAGCCTTAACTGCACGGGGGTGTTTTTTGCAGGCTTCGGGCTTCTTTTTATCGGTATGAATATTATGGAGGATGCGGCGTCCGATATTAAGAACAGTCCCGTGATTTACGGTATTCTTGAAAACTGCTCCTCACCCCTTGCGGGGATTCTTACGGGCAGCTTCTTTACTGCGCTTATTCAGTCCTCAGCTGCCGTGACAGCCCTTTTGCAGACAATGGCTTATGACGGAATTATAGGTATACGGCAGGCTTTTTACATAATTCTGGGCTCCAATATCGGCACCTGCGCTACGTGTCTTATTGCCTCCTCGGGGCTCGGGGGCGGTGCAAAAAAGGTTGCTTATATGCATATTCTCTACAATCTTGCAGGATCGCTTCTGTTTGTTTTTCTTAGTCTTTTTATTCCTCTTCCGGAAATTGCAGGAGAGCTTTTCCCGGGAAATATCAAGCTGCAGATAGGTGCGATTAACGTGATTTTCAACGGTGCTTCGGCTCTTATTGCCCTTATGCTGCCCGTAAAAGAAAAGAATAAAAAACGGGATTTACATTTTGTTCCCCGTATGGTAAAATATAGCCGATAAATTTCTCGGAGGGGAAAAGGATGAAAAAAATACTTGCAGTAATCTTAAGTGTTCTTATGATGCTTTCCGTATGTGTTACGGTAAATGCTCAGGAAGCCGTAATCGAAAAAACAATTGAAACCGTTGAAACGGATACTCCCGTAATTCTGGTAAGGGGTATGAATTTCGCAGGCGGTCTTCAGTATGACAGAGACACCGAAAATGCAAGACCCGCAAACGTGCAGTTTGATGCAGGCGTGCTTTTCAAGTACCTTGCAAAGACCCTTGCAACGCTTATTACAACCTTCAGCATGGAGGCTGCGGTATCTGTTGTCTGTGAATACATCGTAACGCTTTTTGACGCATATCCCTGTGATGAAAACGGCAATTCCGTTCATCAGAATATTTCTGCAGAATGGTATCCCGCGGCAGTCATCAATTATCCCGATGCGGTAAACAGAGGTGCTACGGACGAAATAAGCCTTGTGGCATCCCTCTCTGACCGTTACGGCGCCGATATGGTGTATTACTTCGTATACGACTGGCGTCTTGACCCTATGGACAATGCTGATTTGCTTGATGCTACGGTAAATAAGGCACTTTCCGATCACGGCTGTGACAAGGTTGATATTATCTGCTGCAGCATGGGCGGCAGCATCACAATGGCTTACCTTGCCGAATACGGCAGCGAAAAAATTGATACCGTAATTTCCAATACCTCCGTTATGTTCGGCACCGACATCATCACCGACCTTTTCAGAGGTAAGGTATGCTTTGAGCCCGATACGCTCGAAACCTTTATAAATTCATCCGTTCCCGCACTTTCGGGTATTATAAAGCTTGCCAATGCAACGGGCGGACTTGATGTGCTTTGTAAGCTTGTGAATAACTTTGCGAAAAAGTATGAAAAAATAATTTATGACGAAACTCTCACTCCCACATTTGCAACACTTCCCGGCTTCTGGTCGATGATGAAGGCAGAATATTATCCCGAAGCAAGAAGGTTCGTTTTTGAGGGCAAGGAGGAGCAGTATGCAGGTCTTCTTGAGCGTCTTGACGCATTCTATGAAAATGTAGGCTCAAAAAGAGAAGAAATTCTTGACAATGCACTTGCAGACGGTATGAAGCTCTGTATTGTTGCCTGCTACGATACCCCCATAGCTCCCGTTTACGAGCACGCAAAATATCAGGCTGACGGCGTTGTGGAGACCTCTCCCATGTCAGGCGGTGCCCTTACCTCAGTTGTGGGCAAGGAGCTTCCTGCAGATCAGCTTACGGGCGACGGAAAATATATTTCTCCCGACAAGTGCATCAATGCCAACACTTGTCTTTATAAGGATTACACATGGTTTATAAAGGGTGCCGGCCACGTTATCGGAAGCTATGATTCCGACTGCGTACACTTCCTTTTTGCTCTTCTTGAAAGTGAAAGCCAGCCTACCGGTGATACCTTCAAGGCTTATCCTCAGTTTATGTTAAGCGGTGCTGATGAAGCACTTTCTCCTGCGGTGTAAGACTATGGACAGAACCGTAAGACTTGACGATAAGGAATACAGAATCGGCGGCAACCGCTTTTTCGGCAGAAAAACCTCTCTTCCCTTTGAAAGCAGCTCTTCCTTTACCGTGGGCAGAAAATTCATATGCCCCAAACAGGTGAATGATACCGTAAGAATTTTCTTTACGGGGGATTTTGAGATTAAGTCGGTCAGGGCAGGGAAGATGCTCCTTGTTCCCGAAAAGGGTGATGACGGACACGTCTACTATGATGTGACGGCGGCTCTCAGAACGGGAAAAACGTACATAACAGCTGAATTTTCAGGCGGCAGGGCAGAGGGCTTTTTCTTTGACGTGAAGCGTACTCCTGTAAACGAATAAGCATAGGGCGGCAGACGGCTTCGGCTATCTGCCGTTTTTTTGTTTTTTGATGCGGAAAAAAGTAAAATTTTCTTTAATATAATATCTTCCCGTATTGCTTTTTTTTATTACGTGTGATAATATAAAGTGATTAATTATGAATCGAGGGAAGATTATGCCCGAAAATCGGTATACACCCTGCGTTATTCTCCCCGGAATCGGACAGTCAAAGGTGGAGCTTACGGACGCGGCAGGTAATAAAATAAAAATGGCATGGCCTCTTGATATTGAAGGAGAGGACATACTCGAAGCGCTTAAAATGCCTCTTGCAAAAATGATGCTTTTAAGGCGTGATGCAGGCTTTTCCGATAAGGTCAGGGAGGTTTTTTCGGAAATTGCGGACCCCATAGCTACACTCCCCGACGGCAGTATGAAAAATACGCTTCGTGTGGTTTCATACCCCCGAAGCCTTGCGGAATGTACTGCCGATGAGAAAAGATACATTTACAAAATGGTTCCTTTGCAGATGCTCAGTGACAGAATCGGTGAGGAGAATCTCTTTTTCTTCTCGTATAACTCCTTCGGAGATACCTATGAAATCGCAAAGGAATTAAGCGATTATATTGATATGGTCAAGGAAAAGACGGGAAGCGAAAAGGTAAACCTTGTGCCCGTAAGCCTCGGCGGTGCTCTTTCAACGGCATATTTTCAGCTTTTCCGCCACAAGAAGGACGTAAAGAGAGTTATGTACTTTGTTGCGGCTCTCGGCGGCAGCCACCTTATTGCCGACATTATGGAAAAGAACATTATTCCCGAAAACGGTGTTTCAATGATTGAAATGCTTACGGATAAGGGTACGGCAGACAAGGTAAGCGGTTTTCTGAAGCTTCTGCCCAAGGGTGTTTTTGAAACTACAATAAACAAAGCCCTTGATGCATTGAATGAAACTGTTCTCGGAAATTCAATGTCTATGTGGGGAATAATTCCTCCAGAAAGATATCCTGCTTTAGCAAAGCAGTATCTTTCCGATGAAAAGCATAAGGCATTAAGAGAGAAAGCAGATAAATTCTATGAATTCCGTCTTCATTTCCCCGAAACAGTCAGAGAGCTTGAAAATGAGGGCGTCGAATTCTTCGCAATCTGCGGTTACGGTCTTCAGCTTCTTGCCCTTGCAGGCACGGACAAAATGTCCTCTGACGGTATAATTCATATTTCCTCAACAAGTATGGGCGCAAAAAGCGCTCCTCTCGGTGAAACACTTCCTGAGTGCTGTGAAGAAGATGGAAGATATTGCAGAAATGAAGCACACTGTCATATATCCCCCGATAAGACTATTGATGCATCCTTCGGCTTATGGCCCGAAACCACCTGGTATTTTGCTTCGCAAAGACATGATGACACGGCTTATAACGACAAAGCGCTCGGTATTGCCGCACGTGTTCTTTCCGACGACAGCTTCAAGGATATATATTCCGACCCTGACTTCCCGCAGTTCGGTCAGGCGCACGACAACAGAAAGTAAGGAGAAAAAGATATGGCTTTTGGAAAAAAGAAACAGTATTCCCCCGAGCCCTTCAATCAGGAAACGGCAGCGGAAGAAAACGGCTATACGGAAGTTTTTGAGCCCGTATCAGAGCCCGTAAGAAAAAGCGACTATGCCTTCAAGGTAAGAAATCTCACAAAGGATTACGACGGAAACATTGTTCTCAATAACATTTCCTTTGATATTCCCTCGGGAAAGATAGTAGGTCTTTTAGGACCCAACGGCTGCGGTAAGACCACACTTATGAAGATTCTCGCAGGTCTTATCCACGACTACACGGGAATGGTCAAGATTGACGGCAGACCCATAGGCATCAACTCAAAGGCACACGTTGCATTCCTTCCCGACTGCACCTTCTTCCCCGACAGATTCCGTACAATTGACTGCATCAACTATTACGGTGATTTCTTCGAGGATTTCGATAAGGTAAAGGCTATTGAATTTGCAGCACGCTTCGGACTTGACCTCAATCAGAAGGTAAAGACCATGTCAAAGGGTATGAAGGAAAAGCTTCAGCTTCTCGTTGTTATGTCAAGAAGCGCTGATATCTATCTCCTTGACGAGCCCTTAGGCGGTGTTGACCCTGCTGCAAGAAGCGTTATTCTTGACATTATTATGAGCAACTACAAGGAAAATGCAACGGTTGTTCTTTCAACTCACCTTGTTAATGACCTTGAACACAGCTTTGACCACATTCTTATGCTCGGTCACGGCACAATCCTTGTTAATACGGGTATAGAAACATTACGCTCAACAGGAAAGTCTGTTGAAGAAATCTTCAAGGAGGTTATCGGCGATGCTTGGGAAGTTGACTAAGAATACATTCAAAGCAAATATGAGCTCAGTTTCCAACGTATACCTTGCAATGGGTATCATCGGAATTATTATGCTGGGTCTTATGGTAATAGACTGGACAAAATGGGGCGATACGGGTATAGGCCTCGGTCTTGTCATTAAAATCATTGCATCTGCAGCGCTCTGTCTTACTGCCGCTATCGGTATAATAATGACCCTTACGGGAATAATAGGTGAATATAACAGAAATATGTTCGGTGCAGAGGGTCATCTTACAATGGCTCTTCCCGTAAGAAGCAGCACTCTTCTGCTTTCAAAGTGGCTTGCCGGCTCCTTCTGGGTAGTTCTCAGCTATCTTGTGCTCTGTGTATGTGCCTTCGGTTCATTTATCTACGTTGTAAAGCACTCCGTAAATATAGTTCAGGGCAACGATATGTATTATTCCGTTTACGAGCTTGTAATTGAAATGGTTGAGCAGCTGTGCTACTCCGCAGGAATTGCAACTCCCTCAATTGCGGTTCTTTTAAGCCTTGCTTCCATTTATGCCTTTGACGGGGCGGTAAGACTTATCGTTTTCGTTCTTCTTATTTTCTTTGCTATTACAATTTCACATTGCCGTCCCTTCCACAAGGCAGGTAAATTCGGCAAGATTCTCTATTTCTTCGCAAGCTTCCTCGGTGTTAATGTATTTTCGAGTATGATAACGAAGTTCATCAAGATTTACATTATTATCTCCGAAACCAATTATACCTTCACTCTTTCCGCAGCAGAGGTTGCCGCTGCATGGGATCTCGGCTTCGGTGCTTATGCAATCACTAACCTTTACTGTACTGCAATTGCCGCTGTGTTTGTTTTCCTTGTAACAACGGTGCTTATTGACAGACACGTGAATGTTTCATAATTTTCTTTTCGGCAAATTATTAAAGTAAAAAATGAGTGATATATTGCCTTGCGGCAATGTTTCGGAAGGCTTCGCCTTGTTCCGCTTTTGCTTTATGCGGAGTTTTTACGATCGGCGGTGTTTTTATGGACCTCAGAATAATTGATATTACAAAAGACCTTATTACAACCGAGCCTTATCCCGGTGACCCGGCTCCCGAGCTCAGTATTTTTTCCTCAATTGCAGGGGGAGACGGCTGTAATATGGCAAAGCTCAGTACAACGCTTCACTGCGGTACCCACGCAGATGCACCCCTTCATTTTATAGATAACGGAAAAACCATAAATTCCGTGCCTCTTGAAAAGTTTGTAGGGGAGTGCCGTGTAATTGAGGTTAAAACCGATATGATTACGGGTGAATACGTTGATAAGTATTTCCCAAAGGGTACCAAAAGGGTGCTTATAAAAAGCGGCGGAAGAGTCTTTTTTGAAAAAACCGGCGCTGAAGAGGCAGCATACCTCGGCTATGAGCTTATAGGTGTTGATTCAATGTCAATCGGCTCTCCCGGGGATCAGGTAAATCCTCACAAGGCAATATTGGGAGAGGACGTTGCGGTGCTTGAAAATCTCGATTTGTCCGAGGTTGAGCCCGGTCCTTATTTCCTCGTTGCAATGCCTCTTAAAATAAGCGGTGTTGAAGCATCTCCCGTGCGTGCCGTGCTTCTTGACGGCTACGTTTTCTGGAGTAACTGATTCTTTGTAAAGGTTTTTACAAAATGTTATCAAAAGTGTTAATGCGCTTTGTGTATTTTAATAATTGATAAATTTTTAACATTATTGTAAAATATACAAGGTTAAATAGTTCAGGCAAAACTAAAAAGATATAAAAGGAGTATTTCAAATGAGTTCACTTAACAAAAAGACAGTTGAAGATATCGCTGTCAAAGGCAAAAGAGTTCTTGTACGCTGCGATTTCAACGTAAAGATGGAAAACGGCGTTATCACAAGCGACAAGAGAATCGTAGCATCTCTTCCCACAATCAAGTATCTTCTCGATAACGGCGCAAAGGTTATTCTTTGCTCTCACCTCGGTCGTCCCAAGGGCGAATTCAACCCCGAATTCTCAATGGCTCCCGTTGCAGCACGTCTTTCCGAGCTTCTCGGCTTCGAAGTAAAGCTTGCTTCCGACGTAGTAGGCGAAAGCGCACAGGCTCTTGCAGCTGAGGTTAAGGAAGGCGAAGCTATCCTTCTTGAAAACGTTCGTTTTGAAAAGGGTGAAACAAAGAACGACGAAGAGCTTTCCAAGAAGTTTGCAGCACTCGCTGACATCTTTGTAAACGATGCTTTCGGTTCCGCTCACAGAGCTCACTCCTCAACAGCAGGTGTTGCTGATTATCTTCCCACTGCAGTAGGCTACCTCATTCAGAAGGAAATTCAGTTCATCGGCGGCGCTCTTGAAAATCCTCAGAGACCTCTCGTTGCTATCCTCGGCGGTGCTAAGGTTTCCGATAAGATCGGCGTTATCGAAAACCTTATCGACAAGTGCGATACTCTCATCATCGGCGGCGGTATGGCTTACACATTTATGCGTGCTCTCGGCCACAATGTAGGTACTTCTATCTGTGAAGAAGACAAGGTTGACCTTGCAAAGAGCCTTATGGCTAAGGCAGAGGAGAAGGGCGTTAAGTTCCTTATCCCCGTTGACAACCGTGTAGGTAAGGAATATGCTCCCGATACAGAAAATATGCTTGTAAACTCCGACGAAATTCCCGAAGGCTGGATGGGTCTTGATATCGGTCCCAAGACAGAGGCTATCTTCGCAGAAGCAGTTAAGGGTGCAGGCACAGTTATCTGGAACGGACCTATGGGTGTTTCCGAATGGGAAGCATTCGCATCAGGTACAATTGCAGTTGCTAAGGCAGTTGCAGAATCAGGCTCTATCTCAATCATCGGCGGCGGCGACTCTGCTGCAGCTGTAAAGAAGCTCGGCTTCTCCGACAAGATGAGCCACATCTCCACCGGCGGCGGTGCATCACTCGAATACCTCGAGGGCAAGGTTCTTCCCGGTATCGCTTGCATTGACGAGAAATAATTGAATAATAATAACGGTTTACCGTCATTTTCTGTCGGTAAACCGATTTTTCGGAGGAAAATATAATGAATAAGGCAACAAGAAAAGCAGTTATCGCAGGTAACTGGAAAATGAACAAGACTCCCGCAGAAGCAAAGGCTCTTATTGAAGAAATGAAGCCCCTCGTAGCAGGTGCTGACTGTGAGGTTGTACTTTGCGTTCCTTTTGTAGATATCCCCGCTGCAGTTGAGGCTGCTAAGGGCTCAAACATCAAAATCGGTGCAGAAAACATCCACTTCAAGGCTTCAGGCGCATACACAGGCGAAATTGCAGGTAATATGCTCAAGGAGCTCGGTGTTGAATACGTAGTTGTAGGCCACAGTGAAAGAAGACAGTACTTCGGTGAAACAGACCAGACTGTTAACCTTCGTTCTCTTGCAGCTCTTGAAAACGGCCTCAAGCCCATCATTTGCGTTGGTGAAACTCTTGAGCAGAGAGAGCTCGGCTACACAGAGACTCTTCTTAAGTTCCAGACAAAGATGGCTCTTACAAACATAACAGCAGATCAGCTTAAGGACGTTATCATCGCCTACGAACCCGTTTGGGCAATCGGCACAGGCGTTACCGCTACTGCTGACCAGGCTGACGAGGGCAACGGCTTCTGCAGAGAGGCAATTGCTGAGGTTTACGGCAAGGATGTTGCAGAAACAGTTACAATTCAGTACGGCGGTTCAATGAACGCTAAGAATGCTGACGAGCTTGTTGCAAAGGTTAACGTTGACGGCGGTCTTATCGGCGGTGCTTCTCTCAAGGCAGAGGACTTCTCCGTAATCGTTAAGGCAGCTTCCAAATAAGAAAGGGTACATATAATGAAAAAACCTGTTGTTTTATGTATTATGGACGGCTTCGGTATCAGAAACTGCGAAGACGGTAATGCCATAAAATTTGCAAAAACTCCCAATCTTGATAAATATTTTGCAGAAAATCCCTTTACACCAATCGGTGCTTC
>JAZNAI010000278.1:0-7394 GCA_045586465.1 Acutalibacteraceae bacterium
CTCGGCGGTCAGGCTACAGGCAGTGCAGTTGCAAACATTCTCACCGGTATTGTAAATCCCTCAGGAAAAACATCCGAAACATATCCCCTCTCATTTGATGAGAACCCCACATTCGGAAATTATCCTGCAGGTCCCGTTACAAGTGAACACAGAGAATCAGTTTATATCGGCTACCGTTATTATGACAAGGCAAAGAAGGACGTTCTTTTCCCCTTCGGTTACGGTCTTTCATACACAAGCTTTGAATACAGCGATTTAACCGTATCTGCTGATGAAATCAATGATACCGACGAGCTTACCGTAAGCTTCAAGGTAAAGAATACCGGTGACGTTGCAGGTGCTGAGATTGCTCAGGCTTACGTCGGCGACATCGAATCCACCATCTACCGTCCTCTCAAGGAGCTCAAGGCATTCAAGAAGGTATTCCTCCAGCCCGGTGAAGAGAAGGAAATCACCTTCACCCTTTCAAAGAGAGCTTTTGCCTTCTTCAACGTATATTCAGGTGAATTCCAGGTTGAAAGCGGTGACTTCGCAATTCTTATCGGTGCTTCCTCAAGAGACATCAAGCTTATTAAGACAATAAAGGTAAATTCAACCGATACCGCTACAATCCCCGATTACTCGGTAAGCGCTCCCGCATACTACACAGCAGACCTTTCAGCTATGAAGGGTGCACAGTTCGAGGCTGTTCTCGGAAGACCTCTTCCCTCCGCTGAGCGTGACACAAGCAAGCCCATAGACATCTATTGCTGTCTTGACGATGCAAGACACACCAAGTGGGGCGGAAAAATCTGCAACCTCATTGAAGGTATGATGTCTAAATTCGGCTCCGACGCAAACGGTGACGGCAAGATGATTGCCGCTATGGCAACACAGATTCCCATCAGAAACTTTATCGCTATGAGCATGGGAGTATTCTCCGTCGAAATGGCAGACGGTCTTCTTATGATTCTTAATGACGACAAATCAAGCTTCAAGGGCGTTATGAAGATTATCGGCAGAATCGGACCTGCTATCACAAAGCTTCCCGCACTTATCAAATCTATCTGATAACCTTGCAAAGCCTGCCTTTTTACCGGCAGGCTTTTTATCTAACAAAATATTAACAATACTGTGTTATGATGGCAATATAAAATTTTCGGAGGCTTTTTATGTTCAATATTCTTATAGTAGAAGACGATAAGGCATTAAATAAATCCTTCTGTTCATTTCTCAATCAGCAGGGATATAACACCGTAGGCTGTTACAATGCAGAGGAAGCCTTTGTTGCGATGTACGAAACTGTATTCGATATTATAATTTCCGATATTATGATGCCGGGAACCGACGGCTTTCAGTTTGCAAAAAACGTCAGAAGCATAAATGAATCCGTTCCGATTCTCTTTGTCACGGCAAAGGATGATTTTGCCTCCAAGGAAAGAGGTTATCTTGCAGGAATCGATGATTATATGGTAAAGCCCATAGACCTTCAGGAGCTTCTGCTTAAAATAGGTGCAATACTGCGCCGTGCAGGCATCAATAACAGCAAGGTACTCACAGTCGGCAATTTCACAATGAATCTCAATGAATATACAGCCTATCTCGACGGCAAGGAAATTGTTCTTACCACAAGGGAATTCAGCCTTTTATACAAGCTTCTTTCATATCCTAAAAAAGCATTCACCCGTTCACAGCTTATGGATGAATTCTGGGAAGCAGATACGGAATCCGGCACACGTACAGTAGACGTTTATATGACAAAGCTTCGTGCAAAGCTTGCCGATTGCAATGCATTCGAAATTGTAACCGTAAGAGGTCTCGGCTACAAGGCGGTGATCAAGGAGTGAAAAAACATTCAAACAGACGTTTGATTTTCAACTTTATCCTTACCTTTCTCGGCTTCTTTACGCTGTCGGGCATAACAACCACAGCTTCGTTTCTGCTTTTTCTGAATGCTTATAAGCTACCGGTTGAGTATATACGTGATTTTGCTCCGAGAACCTTTTTTAATCTGATATTTGTTTCTCTTTTATTCGGTGCATTAGGCACAGGATGGAGAATTTATACCGTTGAAAAACCGCTTGCGGAAATCAACGAAGCTCTTATGAAAATAAAAAAAGGCGACCTTGGTTCAAAGCTTAAAAGACGATTTTTCCTTTCAAGATTTTCTGCTATGGTAAAAAATATCAACCTGATTTCAGCAGAGCTTTCAAGCATTGATAACCTTAAGGTTTCACTAATGTCTAATATTTCTCATGAGCTGAAAACCCCCATAAGCGTCATCAGCAATTATGCGGCACTTCTGCAGACGGAAAATCTCTCGGAAGAAAAAAGAATTGAGTATGCAAAAAACATCGCAGATTCCTCAGGTAAGGTAACGGAGCTCATAACTAATATTCTTAAGCTCAATCAGCTTGAAAATCAAAAAATCACGATGAATATGAAGAAGTATAATCTGAGTGAGCAGCTGTGCGAGTGTCTTCTTTCCTTCGAATCCGTATGGGAAGAAAAAAATATTGAACTTATAACCGAAATTGAGGATGATGTAAACGTAATATCCGATATGCAGTTGATGAGCATTGTCTGGAACAATATTCTGTCAAATGCTTTCAAATTCACACCGGAAAACGGTCAGGTAACCGTTTCACTTACCGCAGGCAAAAAATATGCCGTAGTAAAAATTTCCGATACAGGCTGCGGAATTCCCGAAGGTCAGACAGAGCTTATTTTCGACAAATTCTATCAATGCGACTCATCCCGTTCAACCGACGGCAACGGTCTCGGTCTTGCTCTCGTAAAACGTATTATTAACCTTACAGACAGTATCATAAAGGTAGAAAGTGAAGAGGGCAAAGGAGCAGAATTTACAGTAAAAATCCATAAAAACTAAAGGGAGGCTAAGCACCTCCCTTTTCTTGTTATTTCTTAAATCTTACCGTAAACACCGTACCGTTCACATTGTCGCTAATAACATCTATATCCGCTCCGTGAAGAGATGCAAGATTTTTACATATTGAAAGACCCAGCCCGTAACCGCCGCCTGCGGTTCTTGCCTTATCCGAGCGATAAAAACGTTCAAAGATATAGGGAATATCCTCCTCAGGGATAGGGACACCGGTGTTTTTTGCAGAAAGATAAATATCGTATCCGATAAACTTTTTCAGATGATATGCCCTGCGCTTTTTAAGTGTCAAAACAGCCTCTCCGCCGATACCTGCATACTTTACGGCATTGTCAAGAAGAATATGGACTATCTGATTAAGTGCCACAGCGTCACCCTTTATATAAATGTCCTTTTCAATATCAGTAACAAGTGTAACACCCTTCTCGAATGCAACAGGCTCAAACTGTAAAGCCGACTGCATTGCAATATCAGAAAGATTTACGTTCTCAAACATATTTTTACGACTCATATTATCCGTTTTTGCCAGAAGCAGAAGCTTTTCCACAAGCTCCCTCATATGAGAAGCTTCCTCTCCCGTGCTGTTTATCCACTGCATCTGACTTTCAACAGATTCTTCCTTGTGTGACTGAAGTATTCCGTTATTAGTAAGTATTACCGTCAACGGAGTTTTCAGCTCGTGGGAAGCATCCGCAATAAAGTTTTTCTGCTGCTCCCAAGCCTTTTCAACAGGCTTTAGGCACATTGAAGCAAGAAAACGCATTATGCACCACAGACCGACTGAAGCCAAAAGCAGAAATATTCCGCCGTCAAACAATATTGCCTCAAGATACTGAAAATACTGAGTTGAGTCGGCAAATGCTATTCTGGTGCCGTTAAGAAAGCTGTATTTATGATAAAACAGGCTCAAATGGCTAATATGTCCGAAATCATTCTGACTTTCAAGCGCATAGGATACTGCTCTTTTAACGGTCATTTCGTTCATATCTGCACGGCTGAAATCAAGTATTGTTATATTTCCGAGCTCCTTTGCTTCAACCACACACACATTTCCGGAATGCAGAGCAAAAAGAGTATTCTGATCATCACTGACGCCAATCTGCGGAGCAAAAACAGATTCGGGAGATGCAGAATAAGTCTGAAGCACCGATTTCATATCAAGAGTAATCGTAACAAAGAAGGCAGCACCGGTTACTATATAAAAAAATGCCAGCACCATAAGAATAATTGCCATCGAAATTGCCACAAAGCGGCGTCTGAGTCTGTTAAGCATTCTGCTTCACCTCAAGACGGTAGCCGATTTTCCTGAGAGATGCTATCTCAACCGAGCTACCGATAAAATCAAGCTTTTTCCTTAAGAAGGATATATAAACCTCAACGTTGTTATCAACGGCATTTGAGTCATATCCCCAGACCTTTACAATAAGGTCATCCTTTGTAACTACAATTCCCGGACTACTCATAAATATTTTCATAATCTCAAATTCCTTAAAATTGAGGTGAACACTCTTTTCGTTACACAAAAGGTCACAGGTTGAAAGATTAAGCTTCAGTCCTTCAAAGGAAAGCTCATCAAGCACCACTTCTCCCTGGCGTCTTGTAAGTGCACGAATACGGGCAAGAAGCTCCTGAGGGTCAAAGGGCTTTGTCATATAATCGTCAGCCCCCGCATCAAGACCCTTTACCTTATCGGCAATCTGATCCTTTGCAGTCAGCATAAGAACGGGAGTTGCAATCTTCTCCTTGCGAAGCCTTGTTGCAACCTCATATCCGTTTATGCCGGGAAGCATAACGTCAAGGATTATTATATCATATATTCCGCTGACAGCAAGATCATAGCCGTCAGTACCGTCATAAGCGACGTCCACCATATATTTCTGCTGGGTGAGAATATGCTCAAGTGCCGCAGCCAATCGTTTTTCATCTTCAACAACAAGAATCTGCATAAAATACCTCCCGTGTCTTTTATATAATTATTACACAAATACCTTTTTCTTTCAATACTTTATTATGTGCTTCTTAAAACTTACTTAAATTGTTATATTATTATATTTTATTTTAATTATTAAAAAAAACAGCTCGCAGAATGTTGACTTATATATAATAAAATGTTAAATTATAAGGTAATTCGGCTTACGAGTTTTACCATAAAACAATCAATGTTTGTACAGGAGAAGTAAATTCATGCCTATTACCGAGATACTGCAGAAAAATGCAGACTTTTATCCCAATGACTTAAGTCTCGTTGAAATAAACCCCAGACTTGACAACAAAACGAAAATGACATGGAGAGAATATTCTCTTATTGTTACAGACCCTACTCAGGCATACAGAAGAGAAATGACCTGGGGAGAGTTCAACAAGACCGCAAACCGCTTTGCAAACCTTCTTCTTACAAGAGGAATCAAGAAGGGCGACAAGGTTGCTATTCTGATGATGAACTGCATCGAATGGCTTCCCGTTTATTTCGGTGTTCTGAAAACGGGTGCTGTTGTAGTACCTCTTAACTACAGATATACTGCAGATGAAATTAAATACTGCATAAACAAGGCAGATGCCGATTTCATTGTTTTCGGACCCGAGTTCACAGGCCGAATCGAAGAAATCTGCGACCGTGTACCCCGTGTCAAAATGTGGCTTTACTGCGGTGAGGACTGTCCCTCCTTTGCTGACAGTCTTGACGAGCTTATTTCATATTGCTCCTCAAAATCTCCGAAGATTCAGCTGACAGACAACGACGATGCGGCAATCTACTACTCATCGGGAACAACAGGCTTCCCGAAAGCTATTCTTCATTCACACAAGGCTCTTATGCACGCTTGTATGACAGAACAGGCGCATCACTCCCAGACTAAGGACGACGTTTTCCTTCTCATTCCGCCTCTCTACCATACGGGTGCAAAAATGCACTGGTTCGGCTCCTTCCTTGTTGGTGCGAAATCTGTTATTCTCAAGGGTATCAAGCCCGAATGGATCATTAACACCGCAAGCGAGGAAAAGTGCTCAATCGTATGGCTTCTCGTTCCGTGGGCACAAGATATTCTCGATGCGATAGATTCAGGTGAAATTGACCTTTCGCAGTACGACATCTCCCGTTGGAGGCTTATGCACATCGGCGCACAGCCCGTTCCTCCTTCACTTATAAAGAGATGGCAGTCTGTTTTCCCGAATCATCAGTACGATACAAACTACGGTCTCAGCGAATCAATCGGCCCCGGATGTGTACATCTCGGTGTTGAGAATATACATAAGGTCGGTGCAATCGGCAAGGCAGGCTACGGCTGGCAGGTAAAGATTGCCGATGAAAACGGAAACGACGTACCTCAGGGTGAGGTCGGCGAGCTTGCTGTCAAGGGACCCGGTGTTATGAAATGCTACTATAAGGACGAAAAGGCAACTGATGAAATCCTTAAGGACGGCTGGCTCTATACCGGAGATATGGCAATGTGCGACGAAGACGGATTTATCTTCCTTGTTGACCGTAAGAAGGACGTTATTATCTCAGGCGGCGAAAACATTTATCCCGTACAGATTGAAGATTTCTTAAGACGTCACGACGGCATTAAGGACGTTGCAGTTATCGGTATTGCCCATCCGAGACTCGGTGAAATTGCCGCCGCAATCATTGAAGCAAAGGAAGATGTAACGCTTACGGAAGATGAAATCAACGACTTCTGTCTTGATCTTCCCAAATATAAGCGTCCCAGAAAGATTATTTTTGCCGACGTTCCCAGAAACCCCACAGGTAAGATTGAAAAGCCTGCACTCAGAAAGAAATATCAGAGTGATAACCTCATAAAAATGCAAAATGAAATAAATTAAGGTGACAAAACAATGAAACAGTTGATGTTAGGTAACGCAGCCGTAGCCCGTGGCTGCTATGAAGCAGGTGTCCGTGTGGTTTCATCATACCCCGGCACACCCAGCACCGAAATTACAGAAAATGCGGTAAAATATGATGAAATATACTGCGAATGGGCACCCAACGAAAAGGTTGGTGCCGAGGTAGCAATAGGTGCGGCTATTGCAGGAGCCAGGTCTATGACCTGCTGTAAGCACGTAGGCCTTAATGTTATGGCTGACCCCGTATTCACGGCTTCCTACACAGGTGTCAACGGCGGTCTTGTTATTGCCGTTGCTGACGACCCCGGAATGCACTCCTCTCAGAATGAGCAGGATTCCCGCCATTACGCTAAGGCATCAAAGATTATGATGCTTGAGCCTTCAGATTCCTCCGAATGTAAGGAATTCACAAAAACGGCATTTGAGCTCAGCGAAAAATTTGACACTCCCGTTTTCCTTCGTCTTACAACAAGAGTTTCACATTCCCAGAGCCTTGTTGAATTATGCGACAGAGAAAACGATGAGCTCAAAGCTTACGAAAAGAATCCCGCAAAATACGTTATGATGCCCGGCAACGCAATAAAAAGACACGTTGACGTTGAAAACAGAATGAGAGCACTCGAGGAATACGCTGAAACCTCTCCCCTTAACACCGTTGAGGATAACGGGG